>JBBQJR010000125.1:0-8347 GCA_038326125.1 Chthoniobacterales bacterium | reverse complement strand
AGCCCGAGGTGCATTACACCGACCGGCTCGGCGTGCCGTCGTTCGTGCCGGAGACGATGAAGGCGCTCGCCCTGCTGAAAAGTTTCCTCTCGCACCCGCAGGGCGTCGCGTTCGTCGTGGATGAGCACGGGGGCGTCGAGGGACTCGTGACGCTGCGCGATCTCGTCGAGGAAATCATCGGGGACGCTGTGCCGCAGTCGGATGCGAAATTTTACCTCGAGGAAATCGGCGAAGGGCGCGTGCTCGCGAGCGGCAGCGCGCGGCTCGAGGACGTGACGGAGGAACTCGGCGAGAAATTTGAGGAGGAGGGAATTGACACGATCGGCGGGCTGATTTTCACGCGGCTCGGGCAGTTGCCGAAAAAGGGGCAGCAGCTCAAAATCGGGCGGCTGCAGGTCACGGTGCGCCGCGTTTCGCGCAAGCGCGTGGACGAGGTGCTGCTGGTGCGGGAGCCGGACGATCGCGAGGAGGCGGACGCGTGATCTCCGCGCTGATCATCGTGCTGTGCCTGCTGGTGTCGTTCGTCTTCAGCGGCATTGAGGCCGGGATCTTTTCCGTGAACCGCGTGCGGCTCGCGCATCGCGCGAAGCGGCGCGAGCGGGCCGCACTCACGCTGCAGCGCCTGCTCGCGAATCCGGATCGGATGCTCATCACCGTGCTCATCGTCACGAACCTCGCGAACATTTTCGCTCTCGTGCTCGGCACACGGCTGCTCGTGGCGCAGCTCGGGCAGGCCGGGTATTTCGCTGCGCTGGCGATTTATCTGCCGGTCTATCTTTTCGGATTGGAGCTGCTGCCGAAGTCGCTTTTCCGCCGGTTCCCGTACCGCGCGCTTGCTCTTCTCGCGGGACCGCTCCGGTTTTTGGATCTGCTGCTGACGCCGATGCACTGGGTCGGCGCGGGCGCGCAGCGAATGCTTTTCGGCGCTGGCCGGGTCGCGCAGCAGCGGCTCTTTCTGGGGCGCGAGGATTTCAAATACATGACCGCCGAGAGCGAGCGCACCGGCGCGATTTCCAAGACGGAGCGGGAGATGATTCACAATGTCGTGGACTTCCGGGCGGTGACGGCGAAAGACGTGATGACGCCGATCGAAACGGACGAAACGATCCGTGCGGAGGAGCCGATCGGCCGCCTGCTCTCGTCGCGCACGAGGCGCGGCGGGGAGCGCTGGCTGTGCGCCGACGGCGAAAAAATCACGGGCGTGGTGGATGCCTTCGAGGTGCTGCTCGATGGACGGCGCGACGTGAGTGCCGGCGCGTGCCAGCGGCGCATCGTGACCGTCGGGCCGAACGAACCGGCGTTCAGCGTGCTTTGGAAAATGCGCGCGGCACGCAGCACGGTGGCCGTCGTGCGCGGTCCTGGGACTCAACCGCTCGGTCGCGTGTCGTGGGAAAATCTGATCCGGCGGCTCGTGAGCGCGGCGGAGCAGCGAGAGCCGGGTGTGGCGCAAAAGCCGTAGCGAAGTTGGCCAAGCAGTGGGGAGCGCAGACGGCGCGCCTGCGGTTCCCGGCGACGCGCCGGGAACATCGAACAGCGGGATGCGCGTTTCGCAAAAAACATCCGCGGTGTGATACCATCTCGCACCAATAACCGGACAGTTCTTGGGTGGCGGCAGACAATGGAGGCGAGGTTTTCAACCTCGCGCGGGCGAGCGCAGCGAGGCGGAGGGCGGTCTCGCGAGAGGGGTGCGCCAGTGGCTCCGCGCCATCCCGCCGCCTCCGCCCATCCTGCCGCGCGAGGTTGCAAAACCTCGCCTACATTGTCGCGCCGCGTCGCTACACAAACAGTCCGGTTATTTCTAAGAGGTGGTGTGAGTCCGATGTTTGCGGCGGGCCGCCGCAAACCACAGGCGAGCCGCCTGTGCTCCCCTCGCACTCAGGCGCGCTCGTAGCGGTGGCCGGGGAGCGCGCGGACGAGGCGTTTCATTTCGAGCCCGAGGAGCGTGGCGCTGACTTTCGGGCCGGGCAGCCGCGTCGCGGCGGAGAGTTCGTCGAGCGTGAGTTCGCCGACTTCGAGCGCCGTGACGAGGAGCGTTTCATTTTGCGAAAGCGCGGGTGTGGATGCGGCATCCGCTGGAAAATTGCGCGCACTATTTTCCGGCAACGATGAGCCTGCGCTGCGCGGAATGAGCGTGCCGAGTTCGTCGAGGATGTCGTCGGCGGAAGTGACGAGCCGCGCGCCTTGCTGGATGAGGCGGTTCGCGCCCGCGCTCGTCGGGCGATCGATTTGCCCCGGCACGGCGAAGACCGTGCGGCCCTGCTCGACGGCTTGGTTCGCGGTGATGAGCGCGCCGCTGTTCAGCCCGGCCTCGACGACCAGCAGCCCGCAGCCCCAACCGGCGACGATGCGATTGCGGTACGGGAAAGTCTGCCGGTCCGCGGGGCGCTCCATCGGATACTCGCTGACGACCGCGCCGGACTGCGCGATTTTTTCCGCGAGGCCGAAATTTTCCGGCGGATAAAGCTGCGCGAGCCCGCTACCGATGACGGCGATGGTGCGGCCTTTCGCGGCGAGCGCGCCCTGATGCGCTGCGGTGTCGATGCCGCGCGCGAGCCCGCTCACCACGGTGTAGCCGGCGAACGCGAGCTGGTAGGAAAGTTTCTTCGCGGTCTCGCTGCCGTAGTGCGTCGCGTTGCGCGAGCCGACGATGCCGAGCGCGTGCGCGTCCGCTGCGGTGACGTCGCCCCACACGTAGAGCACGACGGGCGGATTGTGGATCGTGCGCAGAGCGGCGGGATATTCTGGCGTGCTCACGGTGATCACTTTCGCGCCAAAGTCCGCGATGCGCTTCATCTCCGCCGCGAGATCCACATGCGATTCCCACGAGGCAATCGCGTCCGCCGTTTCCTTGCCGACGCCCTTCGCGGCGCGCAGGGCGGATGCGCCCGCGGCGAGGATGCGCTGCGGAGTTGCAAAAGTTTCAAGCAGCGTCCGCAGTCGCACCGGCCCCATCCCGGGCACCATGTTCAGCGCGATGCAGGCTTCCGTTTCAGTCACGCGCGCGGTCTAGCGGCTGCGGCGCGCAAAGCAAGCTACGATGAGTTTCGCGCCAGCGCCGTGAGGGCGTTGAGGTCGTCCGTGACCTGCGATTTCTCGATGAGAAAATCGGTGCGGTTATGACGCACGAGCAGCCGGCCATCCTGCTGCCGGAGCAGCCGCACGCGCGTGCCGCGCAGGAATGCGACCGGCCCTTCCTTGGATTCCACTTTCACCGCGACGGTGAGAAAAAAGACGTCCTGAAGCCCGCTGGCGATTTCGGGTTTTGGCGTCGGGACAGGATCGTTGCTCGCCCGCGTGTTTGCAGTAGTGCCAGCACGATGCGCGCGCGCTTCGGGAAAAGGAGAATCCGCGATCGGCAGGATCGCGAGGGGCAGCGCGGGCGTCTGCGAGCCGCTGCGCTCGGCAGCCGGACTGGAAATCGAGGCGGTGCTCCGCAAATGCGCATCGCGTGCGCCAACGGCGAGCGCGATGAAGGCGAGGACTGCGTACGCGAGGCGGAGCTTGGTTTTCTTTTGCACAAACATGGTTGTGGAAATTATAAGCACGCCGCGTGCCCCAACGCTGCGGTGGACTGCTGAGATCGAGCAGCCGCGGGAGGCCGCCCACGCGCGCGCTCTCCGGAGCGCGCCTACGATCAGCGCTGCGATTCCTTCGCCCTCGCGTCTTTCAGCGTGATCGTGCGGTTGAAAATCGGCGCACCATTTTTTGAGTCGGCATCGAGCGTGAAGTACGCGAGGCGCTCGAATTGGTAGCGCTCGTCCGGCTTGGCATCGCTCAGCGAGGGCTCAAGTTTTGCCGTGATGATTTCGAGCGAATGCGGATTGAGCACGGTCTTAAAATCGCGTCCGTCCTTCTCCGGCTCCGGCTCGGTGAAAAGCCGGTCATAGAGCCGCACGTCCGCGTCGAGGGCGTGTGCCGCGCTCACCCAGTGGATCGTGCCCTTCACCTTGCGTCCCGCCGTCGGGCCTCCGGTTTTGCTGTCGAGGTCGGCGGTGCAGTGCAGCTCGGTGATGTTGCCGTCCGCGTCCTTCACGACCTCATCGCATTTGATGATGAAGGCATATTTCAGCCGCACCTCGCCCCCCGGTTTCAGCCGGAAATATTTCGGCGCGGGGACTTCCATGAAGTCATCCTGCTCGATCCAAATCTCGCGTGTGAACGGCACCTCGCGCGTGCCGGCGGTTTCGTCGTTCGGGTTGTTCGTCGCGGTGCAGAGTTCCGTTTTTCCCTCGGGGAAATTCGTGATCACGACTTTCAGCGGGCGCAGCACGGCGAGTCGGCGCAGGGCGATCTTGTTCAAGTCCTCGCGGATCGCGTGCTCCAGCACGGCGACATCGGTGAGCGACATGTACTTCGTCACGCCGATGTGATACGCGAAATTGCGCAGCGCCTGCGCGGTCACGCCGCGGCGGCGCATCCCGCAGATCGTCGGCATCCGCGGGTCGTCCCAGCCGGTCACGATTTTTTCCTCCACGAGCTGCAGCAGCTTGCGTTTACTCAGCAGCGTGTAGGTCAGATTCAGCCGCGCAAATTCGTACTGGCGCGGGCGCGGATTCCACAGGCCGACTTCATCCACGAGCCAGTCGTAGAGCGGACGGTGCACCTCAAACTCCAGCGTGCAGATCGAATGCGAAATGCCCTCGATGGCGTCGCTCAGACAGTGCGCGTAATCGTACATCGGATAGATGCACCACGCATTCCCCGTGGCCTGATGCACCGTGTGCCGGATGCGATAAATCACCGGGTCGCGCAGGTGGATGTTCGGCGACGCCATGTCGATTTTTGCCCGCAGCGTCTTCGTGCCGTCGGCAAATTCTCCGGCGCACATCCGCGTGAGCAGGTCGAGATTTTCCTCCACGCCCCGGTCGCGATTCGGCGAGGGACGCCCCGGTTCCGTCGGCGCGCCGCGATATTCCGCGACCTGCTCGCCGGTGAGATCGCACACGTAGGCCTTGCCCTTTTGGATCAGCGTCTTCGCAAAAATGTAGAGCTGCTCGAAGTAGTCGCTCGCGTGAAAAAGCTGCGGCGTTTTCACATGATCCGCCCAGCCCGCGATGAGCCAGTCCACGTCCTGCTTGATGCTCTCGACGTACTCGATGTCCTCCTTCGTCGGGTTCGTGTCGTCCATGCGCAGGTTGCACGCGCCGCCAAATTCGCGCGCGATGCCGAAGTTCAGGCAGATCGATTTCGCGTGGCCGATGTGCAGGTAGCCGTTGGGCTCGGGCGGAAAGCGCGTGAGAATTTTCGGATAGCGAGCGTCAGCGACATGCTGCGCGACGATGTCGCGGATGAAATCAGAAGGTGCGGCCGGTGCGGGCGCTGCAGGCGTGTCGTGGCTCATGGAAAATTGCGGGCCGCGTTTTTAGGGAACGCGCGGCGGCGAAGTCGAGAAGGGGATTTGGAAGCGGGATTAACTACGAAGGGCGCGAAGGACGCGAAGCTGACACCGCTTTGCCGTGGAGAAACCAGTGCGTCTTATTCGAAAGGTTGAGGTTGAAGAGTGAGGCCCAAGACACCGAAGCAGAGCGGGAAGTGGGAGCAAGTCGCTGAACTTGCGATGAGGTCGGGAGGCAGTCCCCTTGCCGGCTACGGGGCGGCGCGCAGCCGGCACGACTTTACCCGCGGCAATGAGCGAGGCCCAAATTTCATCGACGAATCAGATACCGTTAGTTCTCATCCGCGCCGATGAGTGGGCTCCCACCAACATTCGTGGTTCATTCCGCCCGTGACACGGATGCGATCGAATCCGACCTCGGCATCGTCGGTGCCGCCGCCACGCCGCCCGCGCCCGGCAGCCTCCAGCCCATCCTCACCGCGAAAATCAACGGCCTGCACGTGGACCTCCACTGGGGCTGGCAGGGCAACCGCGACCACGTGGACCTCCTGCAAATCCAGGTGGACCGCGGCCAGGGCTGGGTGGACCTCGTCCACGACACCACGCCCAACTACACCGACACCACGCCCTTCCCCGCGACGCTGACGAAATGGAACTACCGCGGCATCTACCACGTGAACGGCGCCCCCATCGGCCAATGGAGCGCCACGGTGAGCGTGGCGGTGGGCGGGTAGGGCATCGGCGCACCAATAGCATCACACTCATGAATCATTCCTGCCAAACGACTCCCGACACAACCGCCATGAAAACAATACGAAGCCTCCAAAGCCTATTCATTCGCACAATGCTGACCACCATTGTCGCATTCTACCTGCCATCAGCCCACGCTGCACCGGGGAACTTGGACACTACCTTTGGCACTGGAGGCATTGCCACCACATCCTTTGGTGGAGGTGATGGCGAAGCCCAAGGCGTGGTGGTACAGCCAGACGGGAAGATCGTTGTGGCGGGATTTACCGATATCGGCGTATCCAATCCCTACGATTTCGCCATCGCCCGTTACAATGCCGACGGAAGCCTTGATACCACGTTTAATGGCACCGGCAAGGTGACTACGGCCGTGGGCAGCGGCAACGACTTTGCCAACTGCCTGGCGCTGCAAGCCGATGGAAAGATCGTCGTAGCCGGATCCGCCGCCAACGGGTCGGGAGGCAAAAATTTTGCACTGGTCCGTTACAACACCAATGGGAGCTTGGATACGACTTTCAACAGCACCGGAAAGGTCATCACCACGGGAATCGGCAGCGGGGGGTTCAATGAAGCTTGGGGGATCGCCATCCAGAGCGACGGGAAAATTATCGCGGCAGGCGTTTCGACAAACGGCAACGATCAATTCGCCCTCGTGCGCTACAACGCCGATGGCAGTTTGGATACGGCATTCAATGGCACCGGGAAGGTGACCACGCAGATTGGGAGCAGCAGTTCCGTCGGCCGCAGTGTGGCATTGCAGGGCAATGGCAAGATCGTAGTCGCGGGCTATACTTCCAACGGGTCAAATGATGATTTTGCGACCGTGCGCTATAACACCAACGGTAGCCTGGACACGACTTTCAATGGCACCGGCCAAGTGACCACTGCCGTCGGCACGGCTGATGACAGGGCCTATGCAGTGGCCATACAGCCGGACGGGAAGATTGTCGTTGGCGGGAACACATACATCTTTCCAGACCGTGATTTTGCCATCGTGCGCTACAATGGGGATGGAAGCTTGGATACAAGCTTCAACGGGAGCGGCAAAGTCATCACCGACTTTGCCAGCTACGACGACGGCACCAGCCTTGCAGTGCAGGGAGACGGGAAGATCCTACTCGCTGGACAATCTTACAATGCGGGTTATCCCTTTTTGAACTTTGCGCTGGCGCGCTACAATTCAAATGGAGTGCTGGATACCACTTTCAACAGCAATGGGAAAGTGATCACGGATCTCGGTGCCAGCGACGAGGGCACGGGGGTGGCTGTGCAGCCAGATGGAAATATCGTGGTGGTAGGGGTATCAGACAACGGAGGCCCCAGACATGTCGGACTTGTGCGCTATCAGGGTGGCCCTGCGGCGCAGAAGCTCTTTATCGGGTCGCCCAGCGGGAGCGGGCAGGTGGGCATGTATAATCCCGTCACCGGCGTGGCGATCAATGCGGTCTTTGCTTCGGGGGTGCAGCCATACGCGTTGCTACTCTCCGGGAATACCCTCTATGTGGCCGATGCGGCGAACCGGGTGAGCGCTTACAACACGAATACCGGCTCTGTCATTGCGAGCTTCGGCGGCGGGGGCAGCATCACTGGGCTGAGCGGCCCGCGGGGGCTTGCCATTTCGGGCAATACGCTCTACGTGGCGAACAATGGGAACAACACCGTGACGACCTATAATGCCACGACCGGGGCAGCATTGGGACTGCAGATCAACACTGGGACTGGAACCGCGCCTTACGGTCTCGCATTGCAGGGCGATACCCTCTATGTCGCTCAAAATGGGAACGGCAGGGTCAGCGGCTTCGGCGCCACTACCGGGGCCTCCACCGGCTTCGTCGCATTTGTTACGGGGCCACTTGGAATCGCTGTTGGGGGGAATACACTCTATGTTGGCAGTTCTGCGAACACGGTAACTAAATACAATGCCACGACGGGAGCGGCCCTTGCCTTCGCCAGTCCCATTGCAGGAACAACCCCTGCCGGGATAGCAGTTTCGGGCAACAATCTCTATGTGGCTTATCAAGGCAGCAATGCAGTGACAGTGTACAACGCCAACAGCGGTGCATTGATGAGTTCGTTTGGAAGTTCCGGCAGCATTGGGGAATCCGGTCCCGCTGCACTGGCTGTTACAATGAGCGATGGGTCTCATGATTTAAACAACGACGGCATCTCGGATCTTTTGTTGCAATATCCTGGCGGATACGTTGGGGGGTGGTGTCCGGATGCGTCGGGGAATTTCAAGCAGTTCGTTTCGTATAATCAGGG
>JBBQJR010000124.1:0-8362 GCA_038326125.1 Chthoniobacterales bacterium | reverse complement strand
GCCGGGATGTAAAAGCGCGGCATGGCTAGTGGAAAAATTCGCGCGCGCGCTCGAAGAAACTTTTGTGCGGCGGCGGCACCTCGTCGCCGAGAAGTTCCGCAAATTCCTGCAGCTTCTGCTTCTGCTCGACGGTGAGCTTTTGCGGCACGGCGACCACCGTGCGCACATTCAGGTCGCCCACCACGCCACCGCCGCCAAGTTCCGGCATGCCCTTGTCGCGAATCTTAAAGGTCGTGCCGCTCTGCGTGCCGGCGGGAATTTTCAGCGACGCGTCGCCGTGCAGCGTCGGCACGGTGAGTTCGCCGCCGAGCGTCGCCATCGCAAAACTGATCGGCAGGTCGCAGAAAAGACTCCCCTCCTCGCGCTCGAAAACCTCGTGTTCCTTCACATGGATGACCACGTAGAGATCGCCGCTCTGCCCGCCGCGCACGCCCGCCTCGCCGTTGCCCGTGCTGCGCAGCCGCGAGCCGTCCTCGATGCCCGCGGGGATTTTCAATTTGATCTTTGTGCCCTGCTCCGAACGGCCTTCGCCGTGGCATTGCGGGCACGGCTTCTCGACGGTCTGGCCGGTGCCGCGGCACTTCGGGCACGTCTGCGAAACTTGGAAAAAACCGCGCGAACTCACCACCTGCCCGCGGCCCCCGCAGGTGCCGCACGTCACGACGCGCGAACCTTTTTCCGCGCCAGTGCCCGCGCACAGGCCGCACGCGCTCAGCTTGGAGACTTCGATCTCCTTCTCCGCGCCGAATGCCGCTTCCTCAAGCGTGATCTGCATGTCGTACCGGAGATCGCTGCCGCGCTGGCGGCTCTCGCGATCCTGCTTGGCGCCGCCGCCCCCGCCGAAGAACTGCTCGAAAATCCCCCCGGCACCCCCTCCGCCTCCGCCGCCGGCACCGCCGAAGACCTCTCGGAAAATATCGAACGGATCGTGAAAGCCCGCGCCGCCGCGCGCACCGCCGCCGCCCTGCGCAAACGCCGCGTGCCCATACCGGTCATACGCCGCGCGCTTGTCAGGATCGGACAGCGCCTCGTACGCCTCGCCGAGTTCCTTGAAATTATCCTCCGCGTGTTTGTCGCCCGGATTTTTGTCCGGGTGCAATTTCACCGCCAGCTTGCGGTAGGCCTTTTTGATTTCCTCCGCGGGCGTGGCCTTTGCCACGCCGAGGATCTCGTAATAGTCGCGCTTTTTTGCCATGCGAATTTTTCCGCGCCGCTAGGCCGCGGGGCTGCCCTTGCTCACCACCACCATCGCCGCGCGCAGCAGCCGGTCGCGCAGCCGGAAGCCGCGTCGCAACTGCCGGATCACGATCCCTTCGTCGGCAGAGTCGTGCGCCTCCTGGCTCACGGCCTCGTGCAAATTCGGATCAAACTTCGCGCCCACCGCATCGATCGCCTCGACGCCGCTGCTCGTCATGAATTCGTTCAACTGCCGCTCGATCATCTCCATGCCCACGGCGATGGGCGACTTCCGATCGCCCTTGCGCACCTCCATCATGCCGAACTCAAAATTGTCCAGCACCGGCAGCAATTTCTCCAGCACCACGGCCTGCGCGCGCTTGTAATCCTCGTCGCGCTCGCGCGCCACGCGCTTGCGGAAGTTGTCGAGTTCCGCCTGCGCGCGCAGGGCCGCGTCCTTCCATTTTGCGATCTCCGCGGCTTGCGCGTCCTCGCCCTCGGCAGGCGCGTTTGTCTCGGGATTTTCTGCGGTGTCCAAGTTCGGTTTGCTCATTTTTTCAAGATGGTGATCAGGGTGATGTCGTCGTGCGGCGGCTGGTCGCCGATGAAGGCCTTCACGTCACTGGTGACGCGCTGCACAATGCCCGCGGCACCTTCGGAAGCGCTCGCCTGGACAGAGCGAATCATCGCTTCCAACCCGAATTCCTCCCCGTTCCGGTCTTGCGCCTCGGTGACGCCGTCCGTGTAAAGGACCAGGCAGTCGCCGGGTTCGAGGCTCAGGGAAAAATCGTTCGTGACCCTATTGAACGCGCCGCCGCTGTCAATTCCCACCGCCATGCCCGGCGGCTTCACCAGCGTCACCGCGCCCGTCGCCTTGCGATAGAGCAGCGGCGCGTCGTGGCCCGCGCGCACGAGGCGGAGTTCGCCGCTGTTCCTTCCGATTTCCACGTACGCGAGCGAGATGAACATGTCCTCGCGGATGTCGGGGTAAAGCTGCGCATTCAGCCGGCGGATCACCTCGGCGGGCGACGCATCGCTCGTGGCGAGCAGTCGCAGCGCCGTGCGCGTCATCGCCATCAGGAGCGCCGCCGGGATGCCTTTGCCCGAGACATCCGCGATCACCACGCCGCAGCGATCCGCACCGAGCGGGATGTAGTCAAAATAATCGCCGCTCACGTACCGCGCCGGGATGTTGGTGCCCGCGAGTTCAAAGCCGTCCACGCGATGCGATTCGCTCGGCAGCAGGATGCGCTGCACTTCGTTCGCGACGTTCAGATCCTTTTCGATCTGTATTTTTTCCGTGGCCTCCTTGTGGAGAAAAGCATCGAAGAGCGAGAAGGCCGACTGCTCCGCGAGCGCCTTGAAAGTCTCGAAATGCGCGGGGCCGAACGGCTCGCTTTTTCCCGAGCGAGCGAGCGCGAGCACGCCGAGATGCTTCCCGCCGTACGCGAGCGGCGCGACGAACGCCGAGTTCACCCCGAACGCGCGCAGCTCCTCCAGCCGCACGTCCGGCGGCAGGAGCGAGAGCGCGGCATTTTCCGCGAACGCCCGCCCGATGATCCCCTCGCCGGACTTCTCCGCCTGCAGCCGCACCTGCGCGTGCAGCGGCGTCACCGCGGAACCCGTCTGCGGCGGCAGCGCGACGAACGGCGGCGCGCCCCTCGACACGTAAATCGGCTGGAGCACCGTGCCGTTTTTGCTCGTGAGATAGAGCACGCCGCCATCCGCCTCGAGGATGCGCAGCGCGCCCTCGACGATCATCCCGTGCAGATCGCCCACGTGCAGATCGTCCTTCAGCGCCTCGCCGATCCCGTGCAGGAAATCGAACACGCGCCGCTCCTCAGTCTGGATCTTCACCTTGTCACGCATCAGCGCCGTGACCTGCCGCCGGTGCAGCCGGTTCGTCTGCACAATCCACGCGAGCGATGCGACGAGCGCCGTGGAAAGGATGATTTCAGCCAGCATGGTTTTTTTTTGCGGGTCGGAAACTGAAACCGCAAACCCCATCGCTGCAAGCCCGCGATTTTCTCGCGCGCCGCTGCGGAAAATCACTCCGCCTTGTTCATCCGCGCGTCGTCCTTTTCCACGCCGCTGTTCCAGTACGCCTGCATCTGCTCGGCCGTCGGGACTTTCAGCGGGCGCACGATGCGGAAGCCGAGGAACTGCGCATCCGTGTGATACCAGATGCTCTTCGGAAGCTGCGGATCCTGGCGCTTCCATTCCGCCGACGACGCCTTGCGCGCCGCGGGGCGGAGCATCGTCGCTTCGTCATCGTCCCACGAGCCGCCGCGCGACGAATGCGGGTAGGGCTTCGTCGCCTTGTTCCAAGGATTCGCCGCGGGCGATGACTTGTAAAACTCCGGGTCGTATTGATCGATCGTCCACTCCGCGACGTTGCCGAGAATGTCGCAGAGGCCCCACGGATTCGGCTTTTTCTTGCCGACCTTCTGATACTTGCCGTCGCTGTTCTTCCCCCACCAGCAGTACGTGCTCATTTGCGAGGCATCATCGCCCCAAAAGTACGCCGTCGTCGTTCCCGCGCGCGCCGCGTACTCCCACTCGGCCTCGGTCGGCAGGCGGTAAAAGTGGCCCGTCTTCGCGCTCAGCCACTGGCAGTATTTGTTCGCCGCGTGCTGCGTCATCGAGATCGCCGGGAAGCCATCCGTGCCCATGCCGAAGCTCATCTCCACATACGGCTGCGTCGGGTGCGACACGGCGTCTGTCAGCTTGTTCAAGTCCACGCTCAATTTCTTCACTTCACGCGCCTTTTTTTCCTCCTCGGGATACATGAAAAGCTGGAACTCATTCCAAGTCACCTCGCACTTCTCCATCCAGAACGGCGCGATCTCCACCTCATGCACCGGCCCCTCGTCCGCCGCGCGGCCCTTCTCATTCTCCGGGCTGCCCATCTTAAATTTCCCGCCCGGAATCGGCACCATGTCGTAGCTCACCTCCGTGCCCGGAATCGTCGCACTGTAGGCCTTCATCTCGGCCTCCGTTTTTTCCGTCGAAGTCTCTGCGATCCGCTTCGCGATCTCCGCGACCACGAGCGCCTCACTCGCGCCGTTCGCCGCTTTTTCCTTTTTGCGCGCGACCAAAATCACGCCGTCCGGCCAGTGTGCACCCTCGTTGATCCAGATGCTCAGCGCCGTCCGCTCCGCCTTCGTCAGCCGCTCACTCGAGCCCTTTTTGATCTCTTCCATCGGCGGCATCAGCTTGTCGCTGTCATCCGGCAGCGTCGTGGACGTGTACACGCGGCTCTTCTCCGCATCGCCGGGCACGATATTCTTCCCGCGAATCGCCTTCGCCTTCGTGTCGAGTTCCACGCTCGTGTCGCCTTTCTCCACCGCCGTCGCCTTCGGGTTGTGGCAGCGCACGCAGTTGTATTCCAAAATCGGCTGAATCTCCTTCACAAAATCCACCGCCGCAGACGCGACAGCGGGGATGGCGATCAGCAGGGAAAGAATGGCGGGAGTCTTCGTTTTCATCGGGTGTGGTTTGGTGAGTGGAAAATTTTCCTCCGCGTTCCCCGTCAGGGTTGAAAAATGCGGGGCGTCTTCAATGTCTGACCCGCCGCGGTGAATCAACACCATTTCAAGGCCGTGCTCCGATTCGGAACGCGTGTCGAAACCACCGAGGAGCACAGAGGTGCGCAGAGCAGTCTCGGTTCCTCCGTGGTTCCTCCGTGGTTCCTCCGTGGTTCCTCCGTGTGCCCTCTGTGAACCTCCGTGGTACAAAATGGACGATGCTCATTTGCGCTCGCTCGCGATCACGCAAGACCACTGGGAAACATCCGTGAAAAACACGCAGGGCGGGACCATGTTTCTTTCGCGTCTTTTCGCCGCCCCTTCTTCCCTCGGCAAAAACGCCTCAGCGCCCTTCCTTCACAAACTGCTCCGTGATCCGCGCCACGATCACTCCCGCCTTTGTGATCGTGTCGCTGTTGATCATCGTCCGCCCGTCCGGTTGCAGGAACATCCACTGCGACATGTGGACGTGCAGCAGCGGATTCCCCGAGCCGAGCGCCATCGTGAACTCGAGATGAAACACATTCCCATACGCCTCCCCGCGCGCCTCTCCCACGATGCCCGTGCCCGTCGCCGTGAAGTGATGCGCATCCACCCGACGGATGAGCCACGAGCGATGCTGACCCTCGCGTTTTTCAAATGCGATGTCCTGCTCGAAATGGAACGCATCGGCCTCCCAGTGCCCCTCCGTCCGCGTCGTGATGATCTCCTTCGGCCAGCCGCCCGGCGAGTCCACGATGCCCCACGAATGCGTGCGACCCAGGAAAAATTTCCCCGGATCAAACTCCGGTTTTCCATTGGCAAAACTTGCCGTCGGCCTGCTCGCACACCCGCCGAGCGCCATCGCGATCAACGCGACCGCCAGGAACAAAAGCCGCGGAGCGGCGGGGCTGCGGAGAGAAGTTGCGTGCATGGACACTGCATCGCGGCGCGGGCGCGGATGGCCGTGTGCGCAGCGCCCTTTCGCATTTCGCGAATTGCGCAAAACGAAACTCCTGCGCTCATGGCCGCATGAAAAACGGCCGCGACACGAAGGAACTTTACCGGCAGTTGCGTGCCCAGCCCTGGGACCAATTGTGGACGCAGGAAGTCCCGCGCTTCGACCGCGCCGCGCCGCGCGAGCGTTTTGAAAATGTGGCCGTCGTGCGCGCGGTGGGCGTCGTTTTTTCCGAGTCCGGCCCGGCAGCGCAGCGCGACGAAGTGGGGCAATGGCTGCGCAAGCTGCTGCAGGATCCCGAGGAAAAAATCCGCCGCTACGCCATGGCCGCGCTGCCAAAAATCGGTGCCGGTGCCGCCGACGAAGCGGAACTCCTCGCGCTCATCCGCCCCGGCACGAGCGGGCGCGAGGCAAAATTCCTCGGCCGCACACTCGATAAAATCGGCGGCGAGGCCACGCTGAAATCGCTCGCCGAAAGCGGCGGACTCGGCACGCTCAGCGCGCAGACCGAACAGAAAGTGCGCGCCAAAGTCGCCCGCGCGCAAAGCCCCAGCCGGATCATTTTGGATCGCGCCGTGCCGGAGTTTGACGGCCTGCGCCTCCACCTGCGCGGCCGCGCGGGCCTCGAGGAAATCGTGCGCGCCGAAGTCGAGGCGCAGGGAAAATTCCGCATGCTCGAAGTGCAATCCGGCCTCGTCGCCATCACGCCGCGCGCCGCCTTTTCGCTCGCGGATATTTTTGCGCTGCGCTGTTTCGGCACCGTCGGCCTCGTCCTCGACGTTGCACCAGCGGAGAACAGCGACGCGCAAATCGAGGCGCTCGCCGTGATCATCGCGTCGCCTTCCTCGCACCGCCTGCTCGCCGCGCTCACCGCCGGCGCGATCCGCTACCGCCTCGATTTTGTCGCGAAGGGCCACCAGCGCGCCGCCGTGCGCCTCGTCGCGAATCGCGCCTACGCGCTCTGTCCCGAGATTCTCAACGACGCGCGCGAGGCGCCGTGGGCGATCGACATTCATCCCGGCGCAGACGGCGAATCGGTCGAATTGCGCCCGCGCCTTTCGCCCGACCCGCGCCACGCGTGGCGGCTCGACGATGTGCCCGCCGCATCGCATCCGCCGCTCGCCGCCTGCATGGCGCGGCTCGCGGGGCGGCAGGAAAATGAGAGGGTGTGGGATCCGTTTTGCGGCTCGGGTCTCGAGCTAATCGAGCGCACGCTGCTCGGCGGCGTGATGCGCGTCTTCGGCACCGACCGCAGCGCGGATGCGATCGGGATCGCGCAGCGGAATTTCGCCGCCGCGCTGCCGGGATTTTCCGGTGCGCGTTTTGTCCGCAGCGACTTCCGCGATTTCGCGGCGCGTGAAAATATCCCTGTGCGCAGCCTCACGCTCATCATCTCGAATCCCCCGCTCGGCCGGCGCATTCCGATCCCAAATCTGCGCGGGCTTTTCCACGATCTCTTCGCCGCCGCCGCCGCGCTGCTCGCTCCCGGCGGACGGCTCGTGTTCACGAATCCCTTCCGCATGGAAAGCCCGGAGCCGTCGCTGAAACTCCAGTCGCGGCAGACCGTGGATCTCGGCGGCTTCGAGTGCCGCCTCGAGATGTACGGGAAAAGTGCGCGGTGATTTTTTACCAAAATGCCCCCGCCCAAAAATCATCCGCGCGACCCGCTCCACGGCATCACCCTCGAAACGATCGTCACGTTTCTCGTCGAGCGGTTTGGCTGGATCGAGATGGGCGCGCGGATTCCGATCCGGTGCTTCCAGGTGAACCCGAGTGTAAAATCGAGCCTCACCTTTTTGCGCAAGACGGAGTGGGCGCGAAAAAAAGTGGAGGCATGGTTCCTCGCGGAGCGGACGGGCGAGTGAGGACGGATGAAGCCGAAGCGACGGTTTTCGGCGCTCATCGGTCGTTCAAAAAACATTCCGCGTCTTCCGTTGCCAGAAGTCGCGGAACCGGCGTATCAGATGCGCAACAACCACCTCACACTCCCATGGCCAAAGGAAACAACAGTCACAAAAAGGAAACCAAGAAGCCGAAAAAAGAGAAGCCGAAGGCTCCGCCCGCCACGCGCCGCAACGGCTAAAACGCGGGGCTCGGCAGCCTCGTCTTCTGTCCATCTAGCCCGGAGAGATACCGGCATCGCGAGGGCTCCGACTCGCGGGGAAGACTGTGTAAACTGCGGGATCGCGCCCGATGGAACGCCGCCTAGAAGCGCACATCGGGCTCACCCGATGTGGCGGGAGCAGAGAATTTCGGGAGCGAAGGCCCCTCGGAAACCGGCGACCCGTCAAATTTCCCGGCGACCTGCACCACCCAAATCACGGTGCAGACGAAGAGCACAACCGCGAAAAATTTCAGCCCGAGGATGACGGGGCTGCGGTCGTTGATCCGATTGCAACGCGGGCAGACGACGGTGCCTTTTGCAAACTGCTCGGAGCACTGACGGCACTGGATCAAATTTTGCCGCCGGGCGCGATCGCCGGCGAGTGAAACGGCTGACGTTGCGGCGGAGGTGCGAGAGGAAATCATGTCGGGGAATTTCGTACTCCGACATATCTTGGGTTGCATCACACACCACTTAAGGGTCTTATGTAGCTGAGAGAGGATGAAGCGGTGCAAGCTGCTCCTCCTCAATGAAAAACAAATATGTCAAAGGCGCGCGCATTTCGGAGCGTAAATTTCGGGAAGTGCTGAGGTATTTCGCCCACGATCTGCCGGTGCT
>JBBQJR010000123.1:0-8393 GCA_038326125.1 Chthoniobacterales bacterium | reverse complement strand
GCGCGAGCCATTTCAGGATGCGCGCGATTTGCTGGTAGCGGAAACGCACGGTCGCATACGCAATCCCGACACCGAACAGCGCGACGAAGAGGTGCGAATTCCAACCCGTGAGCAACTGCGCCGCATCCGCCATGCCGGCGAGATCCGCGCCGATGTTGATCGTGTTCGCGATGAGCAGGGCGAGCGAGGCGAGCACGAGCAGCGGCTTGGGAAATTTCCGCCGCAGCGCGCCAGCGAGGCCTTCGCCCGTGACCATACCGATGCGCGCGCACATGAATTGCACGACGCCCATGAGCGGCCACGTCATGAATGCCGTCCACAGCATCGATGTGCCGAGTTGCGCGCCGGCGACGGAGTAGGTCGCGATGCCCGAAGGGTCATCGTCCGCCGCGCCGGCCACGAGCCCGGGCCCGAGATTCGAAAAGAAGCGGCGGAGGCGCCCGGACTGTTTGCTGGGAGACGGCGCGGTTGTTTTCAAAAGCGGAAGCGTGCTGTGGTGGCCATCGTTCGGTGCTTCAATGAAAATCGCGGACGCTGCGAGTTTGGACGCCCGCGGCGCGATCCGCCGCTTGCCACGGCGCGCGCTTTTCCGGCACGTTCCGCGCGTGCCAAAGTCCACCGACATCCGCGTTCGTGAAGTGTCCCTGCATTACCTGCCGACGACGCTGCGCGTGCCGCTAAAATTTGGCGCGCAGACCGTCTCGCGTGCGGTGTGCGCGCGGGCGCGCATCGTCGTGGAGGATCGCGCCGGCCGTGTGGCGGAAGGCTGGGGCGAGACGCCGCTGAGTGTCGCGTGGGTGTGGCCTTCGCCGCTCTCGTGGGACGAGCGCGAACTGCGGATGAAATCATTTTGCGAAGTGCTCGCGCGCGAACTCGTCGCGTTCGGCGAGAGCGGGCATCCGATGGAACTCGGCGACGCCTTCCAGCGCACGCGGCTCGATGCGCTGCTCGCGACGGCGAATGCCGGCCATGCCGAGCCGATGCCGCACCTCGCCGCACTCGTGTGCCATTCCGTTTTCGATCTCGCGATTCATGATGCCTTTGGAAATCTTCTCGCACGTCCCGTCTTCGACACGCTCGGCGAGGAATTTCTCTCCGCCGACCTTGCGCATTTTCTCGATGGCGACGTCCGTTTTGCCGGGCTGCGGCCGCCGCATTTTCTCCGGCCGAAAAAGGTGCGCCTGCCCGTGTGGCATCTCGTCGGCGGACTCGATCCGCTGGAGGATTCCGACCGCAACGGCACCGAGCCGAATGACGGCTACCCGGTCGTGCTGCGCGACTGGATCCGCGCCGACGGGCTGAAGTGCCTGAAGATTAAATTGCGCGGCACGGATGCGGCGTGGGATTTCGAGCGCATCGTGCGCATCGGCGCGATCGCGATCGAGGAGGGCTGCGAGTGGCTCACCGCGGACTTCAACTGCACGGTGACTGATCCCGCGTACGTGTGCGAAATTTTGGATCGTCTCCTCGCCGAGCAGCCGCGCATCTACGGCATGATGCTCTACATTGAGCAGCCGTTCCCATACGATCTCGAGGCGCATCGGATCGATGTCCGCAGCGTGAGCGCGCGTAAGCCGCTCTTCCTCGACGAGAGCGCGCACGACTGGCGTTTTGTCCGCCTCGGCCGCGAACTCGGCTGGACCGGCGTCGCGCTGAAAACCTGCAAGACGCTGACCGGCGCGCTGCTCAGCCTCGCGTGGGCGCGCGCGAACGGCATGACGCTCATGGTGCAGGACCTCACGAATCCGATGCTCGCGCAAATCCCGCACGTCACGCTCGCCGCGCACGCCGGCACGATCATGGGCGTGGAGAGCAACTCGATGCAATTCTCCCCGGACGCCTCGCTGCCCGAGGCGAAAATTCACCCCGGTCTGTATCGTCGCCGCGGCGGAGTGCTCGATCTTTCCACGCTCGGTGCGACGGGCTTCGGCTATCGCGTCGCGGAGATCGGGAGACAGTTGCCGGGGTGAAAAAAGGAGGGGGAGAGCGGGAGAGCGGGAGAGCGGGAGAGCGGGAGACAAGGAGAGGGGAGACTTCCGCAGAGTTGCTCTCTCCCACTCGCCACTCGCCTTGTCGCCCACTCTTCCTCAGAGGCCGGGAATTCGTTTGCGGCGCACACTCCCGTCGCTAGCCTCGCGCGCATGAGTCTGCTTTCCCAGATTGATTCCGACATCAAAGACGCCATGCGCGCGCGTGCGGCGGAAAAACTCGGCGTGCTGCGGATGCTGAAGAGCGCACTGAAGTCAACCGCGATGGACCAAGGCGTGGCCGATGAGGCATTGGACGATGCGAGTGCGCTCGCCGTGTTGCGCAAGGAAATGAAGAAGCGGCAGGATTCGATCGAATGTTTTGAAAAGGGCGGACGCACCGACCTCGCCGACAAGGAAAAAGCCGAGGCGGAAATCCTCGCGGCGTATCTTCCGAAGCCGCTCACGGCGGAGGAAGTCGAGGCGCTGGTGCAAGCCGCCATCGCCGAGAGCGGCGCGACTTCGAAAGCGCAGATGGGCGCGGTGATGAAGCTCGCGACGGAGCGCGCTGCCGGTCGTGCGGATGGACGCGCGCTCAGCGCCGCCGTGGGCAAGTTGCTTTCGTAGCGCGCAATTTTCCCCGATCGCAAACGGATGAACTCAGCCATCATCGTCGCAGCCGGAGTGAGCCGGCGCATGGGTTTCGACAAAATTTTCGCCACGCTGCTCGGCAAGCCCGTGCTCTACTGGTCGCTCGCCGCGTTTCAGGAATGCGCGGACATCGGCGAAATCGTGGTCGTCACGCGCGCGGAAAAAGTGGCGGACGTGCAGAAGCTGGTCGCGGCGGAGAAACTGACCAAGGTCACGGCGGTCGTTGAAGGCGGCGCGGAGCGGCATCTTTCCGTGTGGAATGGGCTGCGCGCGATTCAAGCGGAGGGCAGCGAGAACGTCGCGATTCACGATGCCGCGCGACCACTCGTCACCCCGCAACTTATCAGCGCGTGTATCGCTCTCGCCGCGAAAAACGGCTCCGCGTGCTGCGCTTCGCCAATTCCCGACACGGTGAAACGCGCCTCCCACGAACTGCTCGTGACCGACGACATCGAGCGCCGGAACCTGTGGGCGATGCAGACGCCGCAGGTCTTCAGCAGCGCACTGATCATGCAGGCCTACGCCTCGCTCATGGCGCGCAATGAACTCGTGACGGACGAGGTATCTGCGATTCAAAAAATCGGCAAGCGCGTGGCCCTGCTGGAAAATGAGGACTACAATTTCAAGATCACCTTTGCGCGCGATCTGCCGCTGGCGGAGCAGGTGATCGACATCCGGCACGGGCGGGAGAAGCGGCGCTGAGGGCGGCGGGCTGCCATTTTCCCTGCGCCAAAGATGCGCTGCCTTGCGCTCTTGAAGAATGTGCGCATCTTCTGCGCCCTCCGATTCGCCCCCCGCCGCACCTCGATAAAACTGCATGAGCCACACCTATCACGTCACGCGGCTGCCCAATGGCGCGCGCATTGCCTCCGTGGAAATGCCGCACATGCGCAGCGTGACCGTCGGCGTGTGGGCGGGCGTCGGCGGCCGGCATGAGCGCGTGCGCGAAGGCGGCATCTCGCACTTCATCGAGCATCTGCTTTTCAAAGGCACCAAGCGGCGCACGCCGCGGCAACTCACCGTCGCCGTCGAGGGCGTGGGCGGGTACCTGAATGCCTTCACGACCGAGGACCACACCTGCTTCTACGCAAAGGCCGGCGCGCCGCATTTTGCGCGGCTGTGCGATGTGCTCTCGGACATGTATCTGGATTCCGTTTTTGCCAAGGAGGAAATCGAGCGCGAACGCGAAGTCATCCGCGAGGAAATCCTGATGTATCGCGACCAGCCCGCGCAGCACGCGCAGGAGCTTCTCACCTCGACCATGTGGCCGAAGCATCCGCTCGGCCGCCCGCTCACGGGCACCGTGGATACCGTCTCGAAACTGGGCCGCCGCGAGATCACCGATTTTCACCGGCGCAATTACAACGGCGCGAGCACCGTCGTCACCGTCGCCGGCTCCGTGCCGCACGCGGAAGCCGTCGCCGCGCTGGCCCCCGCACTGTCGCGGCTGCCGCAGGGGAAACGCGCGCGTTTTCAGCGCTCGCCGATCCATCCTGGCCGGCCCTCTGTGAATCTCCACACGCACGACACCGAGCAGACGCACCTCGCGATGGGCTTCCACACTTGGGGCCGGAGCGATGAGCGCCGCTTCGCGCTGAAGCTGCTCAGCGTGATCCTCGGCGAAAACATGAGCTCGCGCCTTTTCCAAAAGTTGCGCGAGCGCCACGCGTTTTGCTACTCGGTCTCGAGCGGCATGGTCACGCTCGCGGACACCGGCGCGCTGCACATCTGCGCCGGCCTCGACCCCGCGAAACTCGAACGCGCGATCCGCATGATTCTCAAAGAAATCGCGGACATCGCGCAGCGCGGGCCGCGGCAGACGGAGTTGAAAATGGCGCAGGACTACACGATCGGGCAGACGCTCATGGGCCTCGAGAGCACGACGAATCAAATCCTGTGGATGGGCGAGAGCCTCCTCGGCTACGGCCGCGTGCTCTGCCCCGTGGAAATCGAGCGGCGCATTCTCGCCGTGACGCGCGCCGAGGTGCAGGCCGTCGCGGGCGAATGTCTGAAAATGGGCCGCCTCGGCATCGCCGTCGTCGGCCCGCTGAAAGACGCCGCGAAGATCGAATCGTGGCTCGGGTGAGCGCGGCATCGTAGGCGGCAGCGGCAGCCCAAGTCCGCGCAATCTCCCGAGTGCGCCCTGCGCTCCACGCAATTCCGCCACCGTCGGCACTCCCGCCGCGCGCATGAATGCGCGAAGGCTGCCGTGCAAACAGCGTGCTTGTGAAGCGCCACCTCGGGAGGTTGATCCATCGCCATGTTTTCCCTCCGCGCGCTGCGCGTTCCGCTTTTTGCCATTGCCTCTTTTTCCCTCGGCAGAGAGCCGCTGCCCGGCACGCAGCCGCTCAATGCGGAAGGCGATCTTTCGGCAAAGATGGTGGAGGGAATTCATCGCTGGCTGGCGGGCGAGACGGATCGTGCAGTCACGGCGCGCGCGGAAAAGTGGAAGCTTGATGGCTCGTCCGCAGATGCGTGGGAAAAATCGCTGACGCCGAAACGCAAAATGCTGCGGAAAATGATCGGCACCGTGGACGAGCGGAAACCGGGCGCGCTCGAGGTGATCACGGAACCCGGTGCGCCCGCGGCGAAAATGGAAGCGGGAAATTACACCGTGGAGCGCGTGCGCTGGCCGGTGTTCGACGGGGTGTCCGGCGAAGGATTGCTTCTCCGTCCGGCCGGAATGGCCAAGGCGGCGGTGATTGCGCTGCCGGATGCCGACAATACGCCGGAACAGTTTGCCGGCCTCGCGCTGGGGCTCGCGCCCGAGGCGCAATTTGCGCGGCGTCTCGCGGAGCAGGGCGCGCTGGTCGTCGTGATGACCCTCGTGGATCGGCGCGACCCATGGTCTGGCAGCGAGAAGCTGCAGCGCTTCACGAACGCATCGCACCGTGAGTGGATTCATCGCCAGTCATTCGAGTCGGGTCGCACCGTCACCGGATTTGAAGTGCAAAAAGTTCTCGCGGCTGTGGACGCATTGCGCGGGCCGTCGGCGAAGCTGCTGGCCGACGGCGCGAAGATTGGGATCGCGGGATTCGGCGAGGGAGGCCGCATCGCACTTTTTTCCACAGCACTCGACGCGCGACTGAGTGCGGAATTTGTGAGCGGGGCGTTTGGATGCCGCCAGGGCATTTCGCGTGAGCCGTTGGATCGCAACCTCATGGGGTTCACACGCGATTTCGGCGACGGTGAACTTGCGGTGCTCGCGAGGCCGCGCGATGTGTTCCTCGAATTTTCCGAAGGCCCGGTTCTCACCGGCCCGCCGCCGGTGCGGGAGGGACGCCGCGGGGCGGCGCCGGGCTCCATGGCCACGGCCACAGCCAGCGAGTTTGCCCGGAGTCTGTCGGATGCTTGGGACATCACCACTCACGAGGAACTCTCCTATGCATTGCCGGGTGAATTTCCGATGCAGGCGAGCTTGCACACGGATCCCGCCACGGGAAAAATCTTTTCCGAACATCCGCAAAAGCCGGGTCATTCCGAACTGTTTGGCGAGTTTGCAAAAGCAATCGGGCTGCCGGAAAAACGCGCGGCCCTCGCGACGCATCCGGCGGTGTGGCAGGGAGACGATTCCGACGCCCGTCAGCGGCGCACGGTGCGGGAACTGGAGGAATTTTCGCAGGCGATTTTGCGCGATGGCGAGCGCGTGCGGAAGGCGCTGCCGATCTGGACTCAGCTGAAGCCGGGGGCGGATTGGGACGCGGTGCAAAAGGACGCGCGCGCGGATTTTTGGGAGAAGGTGATCGGCAAATTGCCGGGCGAATATTTGCCGCCGAATCCGCGCACGCGGCTCGTGCATGACGAGGAAAAATGGCGCGGCTACGAGGTGATGCTGGATGTGCAGCCGGATATTTTTGCGTGGGGAATTTTGCTCGTGCCGAAGGACCTCCCGCCGGGCGAACGCAGGCCGGTCGTGGTGTGCCAGCACGGGCTGGAGGGCTTGCCGGAGGACACGATCACGCGGGACGAAAACTCGCGCGCGTGGAAATTTTACAAGGCCTTCGCCGCGCGGCTCTGCGAGCGCGGATTTATCGTGTACGCGCCGCACAATCCGTATCGCGGCGGCGACGATTTCCGGCGCATCCAGCGCGAGGCGAATCCGCTCGGGCTGTCGCTCTTTTCCTTTATCATCGCGCAGCACGATGTGACGACGCAGTGGCTGGCATCGCTGCCCTTCGTGGACCCGGAGCGCATCGCATTTTACGGCCTGAGCTACGGCGGGAAAACGGCGATGCGCGTGCCCGCGGTGCTCGGGCGGTACTGCCTCTCGATTTGCTCAGGCGATTTCAACGAGTGGGTGAAGAAGTGCGCGTCGAACACGCATCCGGGCGGCTACGTTTTCACGGGCGAATGGGAAATCTGGGAGTGGGATCTCGCGCACACATTCAACTACGCGGAAATGGCGCTGCTCATCGCGCCGCGGCCCTTCATGGTCGAGCGCGGGCACGATGATGGCGTGGGGCTCGACGAGGATGTGGGCCACGAGTTTGCGAAAGTGCGGCGCGGCTACGACAAGCTCGGCATCGGCGAACGCGCGGAGATCGAATGGTTCGACGGACCGCACACGATCCACGGCGTGGGGACTTTCGCATTTCTCCACAAGTGGCTGCGGTGGCCGGAACCGTAAGCAATGCGAAATGCAGAATGCGGAATGCGGAATAAAAACCAGCCCGCATCCTACCGTCGGCGGCTAAACTTTTAAAAGTTCACGCTGCCAGGGGAGCAGCTTTGGGAGCGCTTCTTCCGGACGGAAGGCGAGGCCTTCAAGGACGGCTTTTGCGGCGATGAGCGAGGGATCGAGCTGCACTTCGGTGGCGACTTGGTCGCGGTGTTTTTTCAGCTCGAGGAAACGGTCGAACTGGGCCTGCGACGGGCGGCTGCGCGGGGTGCGAATGACTTTCGGCCACTGCGATTCCTCCGCTTCGAGGCCGCGCTTTGCGGCTGCGTAAAAGCGATCCAAACGCGAGCCGCGCAGGTGGCGGATGTCCACGTCGCGACCGGCATCCACATCAATCGCGGCGTCCACGAGTTTTTCACTGTGCAAAATATGGAAGGTCGGCTTGTCGAGGCGTCGCGCCTCGTCGTCGCGCCAGCGCCATAGCTCGCGGAAAATCGCGGCCGCCCGGCCGCGCAGATGTCCGCTGCCGGGGATGCGCCAGAGCTGGTCTGGATCGATCTCCTTGTCGATTTCCGCGGAGCGAATCGCGCGCTCGCACGACTGGCGGAACCACGTGACGCGACCAAGGCGTTCGAGTTCCGCGAAGAGGATGTCGGCGATCGCGGTGAGATGCCGCGTGTCGTTCACCGCGTAGTCGAGCATCTGCGGCGCGAGCGGGCGCATGGCCCAGTTCGCCTTTTGCGATGCCTTCGCGATTTTCACGCCGAAGTTTTTTTCCACGAGCGCGGCGTAGCTGAATTCCGCGACTCCGCTGAGGCGCGCGGCCAGCATCGTATCGAAGACTCGCGTGGGCGTCGGGCAGCCGGTGCGGCGCAGCAGGCGCAGATCGTAGTCGGCACCGTGCAGGAGGATTTCTTTTCCGGCCCAAGCGGACCAGAGCGGATGGAGATCCATTTTCGCGAGTGGATCGATCAGCAGATCGGTGCCGGGAACGCTGATTTGGATGAGGCAGAGCTTTTCAAAATAGCAGTGCAGCGAGTCGGCCTCGGTGTCCACGGCGATGCGGTCGTGCGGCGCGAGGAGCGGCAGCACGGCGGCGAGCGCTTCGGGAGTATCGGTCATCGGTGTCATGAAATTTGGCGCTAGCCGCGGAGTCC
>JBBQJR010000122.1:0-8393 GCA_038326125.1 Chthoniobacterales bacterium | reverse complement strand
GCGCCCACTTGTTCCGCACGTCGAGCACCTCGTTCACCATGCTCCGCTCCGCCTTGCCGAGCGTCTGGCTGAAAATCCCCTTCCACTCCCGGTCCATGATGACGAGCAGCGCCGCCACATCGAGCAGCGGCGAGCCGTCCGCCGCCCGCGCCTGGAGCCGCGTGTCACTGAGCAGCGTCTTCGTGTTTTCGAGAAACTTGTCGCCCCACGAACTTTTCAGCTCACGCTCGACGAACGGCTTTAAGCCTCCGGTGAGAAGTTCGAGCGCCTTGCCGACGCGGTCGTGGTTGGTAATGGCCATAACGCGAGATTACAGAAGTTTTGTTTGGGTGACCGTCTGCTCGGCGGGTATCCCCTGCACGAGTTGCGCCAGCTCCGGCCAGCCGAGCACGAGCGCGTTGTAGCCTTGCGCCTCGGCGCTGCGCTTTCGCTTTTCGGAGAGGGTGAAGAGCTTGTAGGCGAGGTCGCGGGCCACGTCGGCGCGGCTGCCGAGTTTGCGGAGCAGGGCGGCGGTGGCTTCGTCGCCTTTCTTCTCGTGGTAATAGACGCGCAGCAGGTGGTGCGTCATCTCCCACACCGTCAGGCGCGCGTCCTCGCGCGGGTCCCAATCGGCGGGCAGTTCCTCGGGGCGCAGCAGGCGCACCTGGTTGCCTTTCACCTCCACGATGCCGGCGGCGACGAGGCCGTTCACGGCGGTGGCGTGGGCATTGGCGAGCAGGTTGGCCTGGCCGGCTTCACCCCACGCGAAGCCCATCTCGTCGCACCACGTCACGGCCCAGCGCGTGTCCTTGTCCAGCTCCTCCACGGATTCGCCGAGCAGTTCGTCTTTGAGGCCGTTGATGAGGCCCAGCGCGGTGCGGACGCTCATGGCTTTGCCGCTGCTCTCCAGCACGGCGGCGTAGCGGGAAAAGACGGCCATGCCGGGGCCGATGGCAGCCTGTGCGAAGTCCACCGGGGCCACGTTGCCCTGCTGGAGATGCTTTAGGGCGGGCGGCAGCTCGCGCTTCAATTCGGCGACAAAGGCGTTGCGCCCAACGCGCGTCGCGTCCGCCGGGCGCGGGCGGCAGGCGAGCACGATGTAGGAGGCGAGCGCGTTCGTGCCCATCGAAACCATGCGCCACTTCTGCGAGGCGCGCACCGGCCATGTGGCGGTGATGGTGAAGCCGCTGGAAATCAGCGCCTCCAGCAGCGTCTCCCAGCCCGTCGTGAGGTCCACGCCGCCACTCTCTTCACCGTCGTCATCTCCGCCGCTGTCCTCATCGTCGTTCTGTTTGAACGCGTAATAGACCGTGAGCGGAACGCGCGGGTCGAGACGGTCGCGCAGTTTGGAAAAGGTCTGCCGAAAACCGGACTCGAAATGCTCCCTGGCCTTCACCTTGTTTCCGTCAAAGCGTTCGGGCGATGCGGTCAGTTCGCGTGTCTTGGGCACGAGCATTGTGCTGAAAAGTTCGGGATACAGGTCGCCGAGCGAGCGGCGCAGCCAGACGTAGAAAAAGTCGCTCAGCGCCGCGTAGCCGATGTTGTCGTAGTAGGGCGGGTCGGTGCTAACCATCAGCGAATCCACGCCCGATGCTCCGTTCGCGGCGTCCACCTGCGCGGCCTGCCCGCGATAGGTCTGTCCGCTCGTGAGCACCTCCACGCAGTCCGCTACGTAATCGTAGCAAGTGCTCCACGCACCGACGGAATCGCCGAGCGTGTTCGCTTCGCCGAAGTCCCAGTTCATCGGGATGGCTTGCCGGGCGAAGATGTTCATCACCTTCTGGTTCCCAGAGTTCCAGCGATTGACGGCGCTGTTGAAGTCCGCCGTGCGGTCAATCGCGAGCGCGAGGAACGTGCAGACGGTCTTCATGTAGCCGTCTGCATCGTCGTTACTCATTCCCCCATTTCGCGCATCCGCTTCAACATCAGTGCGAACGGCCTTGAGCAAATCGCTAAGTGTCGTGATTGCGGTGAGTTGGCGCGGCGTGAACGCATCGCCCCAACTCGGCATCCCATACATCGGCAAGCGGTCAACATCGTGGCAGGGAGTCGTGACAAGTTCCTCCGGCTTCCACGTTGCCTCGCTTGTGCGCCCGAGTCGCTCGTGCTCCAAATCGGCAGGCAAATACAGACGCCCGCCCTTCACTTTCGCGACGATGCCGAGGAGCACGCAGCCGAGCTTTTGCTCTTTGGCCTGAGTGCGTGTGTAGCTGTATTCGAGCGGCTCGCCGGAGAGCAGACAGCGGAACGTGCGACGTCCCATTTTCGTCCCCGCCCGAACGGCTGCCTTGTCCGTGGGTGTGCCCGTTTTTACCTCGAAGCGATAAGTGCCAGCCGCGCGGTCAACGACGGGTTCGAGCCACGCGGATTTTGCGCCATTGTTTCCCAGCCAATAGCTCGTGATGAGCGGCACATGAGCGCCGCGCGCCGCCGGGTCTTGGCTCGCGACGGTGCGCGCCCACAGCCACGCGATGACGTTGGCCTCGCCGCCGCCGTGCTCCTTGGGGAGGCGCACCTTCGGGTAGAGGTGGCCGATTTTCTCCTGCGCGCGGGCGCGGACGAGGCGTCCGTAGTAGCGCACATCCGCCGCCAGCCCGTGCGTGCCCTGCCACGCCTGCGCGCCGCCGAAGCGGCCACGGTCGTCCGGGTTCACCGGGGGCCGGCCCGCCCAGCGCGGGGCGAGTTCGAGATTGCACTTGTTGAGGAGGACGGCGACGGGATTCAGGTCGGCGGCGTGTGCCGGGAAGCCGAGCCGCGCGGCCTCCAGCGGGATGGAGCCGCCGCCGGAAAACGGGTCGAGCACGGGCGGGAGTTTGCCGTCGCAGTGCCGGAGCATTTCCTTGCGCGCCTCCTCATACACGGCGGGCTGCTCGTGCAGCTTCTTCCCCATGAGTTTGCGCACGATGCCGAAGAGCCGCTCGCGTTCGGCATCCTGCCTGGCCTCGCTTTTATCTTTCCACGCCGGATCATCCGCCGGGTCGGTAACGACCGAGGCAAAGAGCACCGCCCGCGCGCATGGCAGCGGCAGCCGCGCCCACCAATGGTGGATGCCCTTCGGATGCGGCCCGATGCCCGGCATCTTGTCGTAAGACGAGGCATCGTTGATTTCGGGCAGCGGCAGGGCGACCTCGATCAGCTTGCGCGGCTGAGACGCGGTCATGGGCAGGCGGCGAGGAGCTTGGGATTGGTGGTCAGAACATCGACGCCTCCCACCTGCATATCCCGGTCATGCGTGAGCATTTTCCAGCCACGCAATTTGCAAGTCTCGACGAGGATTCCATCGTTGAAGTCCAAAGTGCCCGCCCCGAACTCCGCGAACATCTCGGTGAGATTGCAGAGCTGCATGGGCGTGTCTGCGACACCGCAAAATTTCAGGATTTGCTGCGCATCAGCGACAGCGGCAGCACCGATGGGCTGAAAGTGAGGAGAAAGCCGAAATGCCTTGTCGTCGGTGAACTGGAAAGCGATTGCGGGGTTCAGCCTTAACCAAGTCTTCCACTCCACCCGCCAGTAGCGATTCAAGTATTCACTGAGCACCAAGGCTTCGATCACCGGCTGAGCGCCTGCTGTGAGAATCTGCTTCAAGACGGAACTGTAAGTTTTCGCATACCACGGCGTCGGCTGGGCGCTCGGCGGCTGGATGTAAATCCAGACATTGGCATCAAAAAGAATCGGCTCGTCCTTCTGGAACGGATACTTGCCCGCATCGTGTGCCTTATTCTTCGTCATCGCCGACCTCCTCTTTCCACGCCTCGTCGAATGCCGGCCGGTTGGCGAAGTAGCGTTTTGAATTGTCCACCACCCGCTTGAGGAGAGCGAGGTCTTCGGGAACCATGTGCTCGACTAGAAGCAATTCGCGGATTTTTTCCTCGGGGAACTCCCCGTAGAGTTGGCCGATGGCGGCATTGAGGAACGCTGAAATGATCGTGTTGACCCCTTCAAAGGAGACGATCACTCGCTTCCCCTCGCGCAACAGGGGAGCGATCTTGTCGTGAACTGCCTGGCCATCGTCTGCGGAAACGGCCAGCGCCCCTCCTACGATGTCGAGCACGCGAACTGATATTTCGTCGGGCATAATCAAAAAATATTTTCGGGAGATAGGTCGGATTCAAGGACGTACGACTGCGTGTCCGCGGTGTTCACTTCCAAGTTTACGACCGTGCCTCGAAAATCCGTATCCATCATGGAAAACGTCTCCTGGCCGGCGGCAAACTCGTAGAAACCGCGGCGGGATGCGATTTGAATCTTCCCGCGGTTGAGTGCAACGAAGTCTTTCATGAACTTCAAGCCAACTCCGCCGGGTTGTTTGCCTGTCTTCGTGGTGTTTGGGTCACTGAGCGCCCACCGGATCGCTTCAATGGACGAAATCTTGGTTCCAAGGAACTGCCGAACCTTCGTCCGAATTCCCACGCCCGCATCGGCGATCGTGATGTCGAGACGCCTGAGTTGCGGGAAAAATTGACCGCAGCAGAAAACCCCCAGTCGAGTGCCGGAGTGGGTGACGGAATTTTGGAAGACCTCGAAGAGACTTTGTTTGAAGACTTTTCCTAAGCCCTGGCTCATTCGAGGAATGCCTTTGCCGCGCAGGTGTCGTTCGAGGTAATCCGCGAAGCGGCCTGCGGCCGCAAGCTGGATTCTGATGAACGGCACCGTGGTGTGATTTTCGTCATCGAGAGGAGGATACCGATACGAGGTGAGAAATCCGTTCTTGCGGAGAATCCGCTCGATTTGCGTGGGCACGCTGACCACCTCGATGGTGTTGAACTTGTCTGCGACCCGCGCCAAAACTGCGGCGAGCGGGGCAGCCATGTTGGCATCAAAAAATCCGCAGCTCGCAAAATTGAGTTCCAAGCGGTTGGCGTAGAGGGGCCTCGCGGCTTCGGCCAATTCGCCGAGATTCTCAAAGCCGTTCTTGTCGCTATGGATGGTCGGGAGACGGAAAATCACGATGGAGTTGTCGCCTTTGCGAGAAGGTCTGCGAAGTCGTAATTCACGCTTGTGACGCCGAAGTCGGGCTCGCGCCGGAAGGGCTGGCGAACGTAGTGAACGCGATGCGTGTCGCCATCGAGAAACTCGACGATGGCGAGGATGAAATCGTCGGGCTTGTTCAGCGAGTAGAGGATCTCGTTGCGTGTGACGGTAATGGTGGCCGCGCCGGTGATGCGGCCCTTGACCTCAATGAAGCGCAGGCGTCCGGTGCCGGGGATGCGCGACTCGACATCGTAGCCGAGCTTTTCCAACTCACGGTCGATGGGCACGAAGCCAAGCTGGCGCTCGACTTCCATGATGACGGCGCGGGCGCGAGCGGCACTGATGGAAGTGTCGATCGGAGCGGTGGGCGCGTGCTTGGGTGTGGACGTTGAAGCGCCGTGCAGCTTGCGAAGCAGACCGAGTGGAACGACGAGCACACCGCCGATGACGACGGGCGGGAGTGGCGAGAGCTTCGCTTCCTGCGCGAGCTCCTCCATGCGCTTTTGCAAGCGGCCTTGCAGCGAGTCGGCACGCTTGCGGGCCTCGTTGGAATTGAGCCGCGCGTTGGGCTTGCCCGCTTCTTCCTGCTCGTGGAGCGCGTTGCTGCGGTGATCCCAATAGGCGATTTCCTTGGTGAGCCGGTCTTTCACCGCCGCCTCGGTTTTGGCGATCCACTGCTGCTTGCGCGTCTTCACTTCCGCGAAATGCTCGGGGACGATGTGTGCGACGGCGTGATCGAGCGCGCGGGCTTCGAGGCCGGCGGCGAGCCACGCGCACTCAGGCCGTGCGAGGAGCGCATCAATGCCGGGTTCGTCGGCGGCGAGCGGGCGGTAATCGAGATAGGGCGCGTAGTGCAGCGAGCGCGTTTCGCCCGACTCGCTCATTTCGACGTAGAGCAACTGCTTCGACACGACGCGCCGCTGACCGCCGCGCGTGACGACGGCATCCTGAATGGAGTGTTCGAGCTGAAAGAGGATGCGCGGGTGTTCGCCAAGGTCGCGTTCGTCCACGAGGATCGCGCCTCGTTTGAGCAGGTCGCGGTGGCGCTCGATGATGAGATCGAGCGAAGCGTCGAGCAGCGGATGGCCGGGGCAGACGAATGCGGCGAGCGGCAGGCCCGGCACATTGATCAAACTTTTCTCGAACGTGATGCGCTCGTAGCGCGGGAGCACGGGTTCGCCGAGACCGATGAGCCGGTCGCGGTTTCGCACAGTCGCGGGGACGTGCGTGACCTCGTAGCGTTTCGGCTCGCGCTCGCGGACGGTGCCGCCTTCGCGCCGGAAGGCTTCGATGAAAAACGACTGGATGTAGTGCGGCTGAAGTCGCCGGGCTTCCGCGCGCTCCATGTCCTCCCGGATGAGCCGCACGCGGCTCGCGTCCATCGCGTCGTGGGCGAGGGCGCGCTCTTCGAGCAGATTTTGCAGATGGCTTTGATCGAGGGCGTTCTCGACGACTTGCGTGAGCCGCGCCCGCACGTCGGGACGCGCGCCGTAACGCACGGCCTCGATGAGCAGTTCGCGCAGCGGCTTGCCCTCGAAGTTCACTTTGCCGAGCACGTCGAAAACTTTTCCGCCGAGCGTGGTGCGAGCTTGGTTCAGCTTCTCCAGCAGCGTGTGAAAAACTTCGCCCTCGCGCGTCTTCGCTGCGACGAGATTCCAAAGATGGCAGACTTCGGTTTGACCGATGCGGTGGATGCGCCCGAACCGCTGCTCGATGCGGTTTGGATTCCACGGCAGGTCGTAGTTCACCATGAGATGCGCGCGTTGAAGATTGATGCCTTCGCCCGCCGCGTCTGTGGCCAGCAGGATTTGCACGTCCTTGTCGTGGCGGAAGGACTCTTGGATTTTCAGCCGCTCTTCGCGCCCCACGCCGCCGTGGATGACGAGCACGGCGTCAGGATTGCCCATCAGCGTGGAGATGCGGTCGCGCAGATAATTGAGCGTGTCGCGGTGCTCGGTGAAGATGACGAGCTTTTGCTTCGGCGAGGGTTTGATGTCGGGCGGCTCCTCGGCGACGCGCGACGAAAATGCGGCAGGCGTGAAGATGTCTTCGAGGACGCGCGACAGCTCCTCCCACTTCCGATCCTGTCCGCTGCGCCGAATGGTATGGGCGAGCGTTTCGAGCCGACGGAGCGTTTCGATTTCCGCCTGCAACTCGGCAATGGTGCGCGCCGCCGTGGCCTGATCGGCAACGGCCTCCTCGATCTCCTGCGCCTCCTCGTCGGGTGAGTCTTCAAGCTCGTCCACGGCTTCGTCGTCGAGGTCGGGCACGCCTGCGTTGATCTGCACGGCTACCGCCCCGCCGCGTTTGAGAATCTCGACCTCGCGCAGTCGGCTTTCGAGCCGTTCGCGGCGGCGACGCAGCGATTGGTAGATGGCCTCGGGCGACGACGCGAGACGACGCTGGAGGATGGTGAGCGCGAAACCGACCGTGCCCATGCGCCCGTTGTTTTCCAGCGCCTCAGCGCGGTTGAACTCCGTGGTCACGTAGTCGGTGACTTCGCGGTAGAGCTGCGCCTCGGCATCGGAAAGCTCGTAGGGCGCGGTGTGCGCGTGGCGTTCGGGAAAGAGCGGCGTGGCGTCGAACTTCAAGAGGTCTTCCTTCACCATGCGCCGCATGAGGTCGGACACATCCGCTGTATGTACGCCATCGCGGAAGCGTCCCTCGAAGCGGTCGCCATCGAGCAACGACATAAAAAGCTGGAAGTCCTCTTCCTTGCCGTTGTGCGGCGTCGCAGTCATCAGCAGAAAGTGCCGCGTGAGCGTGGAGAGAAGCTGCCCGAGTTTGTGGCGCTTCGTGTATTTGATCTCACCGCCGAAGGTCGTCGCCGACATTTTGTGCGCCTCGTCGCACACCACCAAATCCCATCGGCAATCGGGCGCGGAGAGCTTCGCCTGCACGTCTTCGTTGCGGCTCAGTTTGTCGAGTCGCGCGATGACGAGGTTGTTTTCCATGAACCAATTCCCGGTGCGCGCTGCTTCGAGCTTGTCGTTGGTCAGAATTTCAAACGGGAGATGGAAGCGCCGGTAAAGTTCGTCCTGCCACTGCTCGGCGAGACTGCCGGGACAGACGATCAAGCAACGCTGCAAGTCGCCGCGAATAATCAGCTCTTTGATGAGCAGACCGGCCATGATCGTTTTTCCGGCACCCGGATCGTCGGCGAGCAAAAATCGCAACGGCTGGCGAAGCAGCATCTCGCCATAGACCGCCGTGATCTGGTGCGGCAGCGGCTCGACGATGGACGTATGCACCGCGAGCACCGGATCGAAAAGATAGGCCAGCCGGATGCGTTGGGCTTCCGCGACGAGCCGAAAAAGATGCCCGTCGCCATCGAAACTCCACGGGCGACCGACCTCGGCAACTTCGAGGAACGGCTCGTTGTCGCGGTAGAGGAGTTGATTGCCGAGCTGCCCCGCCGGGTCTTTGTAGGTCAACTCCAACGC
>JBBQJR010000121.1:0-8398 GCA_038326125.1 Chthoniobacterales bacterium | reverse complement strand
GTTTCAAATCCGGCGGCTCACCGAGCACGTCCCGCGCACCACCGCCGCGCACGTCGCGGAGGCCGTGGCCACCACGCAGGAATGCCGCGAGAGCCAGTGGCACGAGGAGCCTTACAAGACCGCGCTCGAAATGGCCGCGTTTCTCGACGGCTTCCCGCGCCACGCCAAGATGCACCCGTGCGGCGTGGTGCTCTCGCGCGATCCCATCGCCACGCTCACGCCCACGTTCACGAGCGCGAAGGGCTATGCGACCACGCATTTCGACATGGATGCCGTCGAGCAAGTCGGCTTGGTGAAGATGGACATTCTCGCGCAAGGCGGACTCGCCGTAATCCGCGACGCACTCGCGCTGCTGCGCGAACGCGGCATCACGCCGGACCTCGAAAATCTCGCGCCGTGGGAGGACGCGGAGATTTGGAAAATGCTCGCCTCGGGCAACGGTCGCGGTGTTCACCACGTCGAAAGCCCGGCCATGATCTCGCTCGCGCGGATGTGCAACGTGCGGGACATCGACTGTCTCATCGCCATCGTCTCGGTGATTCGCCCCGGCGCGGCCAATGGCGCGAAGAAGACGCAATTCGCCCGGCGTGCTCAGGGCTTGGAGCCGGTCGAATACGCGCATCCCAACCTCGCAACGTGCTTGCGCTCGACCTTCGGCGTCGTCGCCTACGAGGAACATATTCTCCAAATCTGTGAAGCCTTCGCCGGGCTCCCGGCGGGGCGCGCGGATGTGCTGCGCCGCGCGCTCGTGAAAGTGAAGACGGCCACGATCGAGGAAATCGGGCGCGAGTTCATCGCCTCCGCGCGCCAGCTCCGCCGCACCGACGATGAAATCGCCCGCGTGTGGGAACTGGTCGCCGGATTCCAAGGCTACGCTTTTTGCCGCGCACACAGCACCGCCTACGGCGTCGAGGCTTACCAAGGCGCGTGGCTCAAACGGTATCACCCCGCTGAGTTCCTCGCGTGCGTGCTCAGCAACGGCAAAGGCTTCTACTCCACGCTCGCCTACACGCTCGAATGCCGGCGGCTCGGCATTGGTTTCCTGCCGCCCGACGTGAACGCCTCGCGCTGGAACTTCGTGCCGGAGCGCGACGCCATCCGCGTGCCGCTGCGCGTGGTCAAAGACCTCACCAACGCCACGCTCGAACGCTACCGGCGCGAGCGTGAACGCGGCCCATTCGCCTCGCTGCGCGATTTCCACGACCGCGTAAATCCCGGCTCCGCCGAAATGCTGAACCTCATCCGCGTCGGCGCGTTCGACGGCTTCGGCGAGCCGCGCACCGCGCAGTTCTGGCAACTGCAATACCTCGCGCAGTGGCCACACGCACAGGGCTTCCTTTTCAAAAGCGACGAAAATTCCCCGCTGCCCGCCGTCCCGCTCACCGAGCCGGATCGCCCGCAATGTCTGCGCGACGAAATGGAACTGCTGGGCTTTACCGTCAGCGGTCATCCGCTCGATCAATTCACCGGCATCGCGTGGGACACCTATTGCCCCATCCGCGATCTCCCTCGCTATCCCGGCGAGCGCGTCTCCGTCTGCGGCCTCATCATCGCCGACCGCTCGCACCATCAAGTCACCGGCGACCAGATGAAGTTCATCACCATCTCCGACTACACCGGCATCATCGAATGCGAAATCTTCGCCCAAACCTGCCGCCGCTTCGGGCTCGAAACCATTCGCAATCCGGTCGTGGAAGTGGAAGCCCGCGTCGCGCCCTTCGACAACGGCGCAGGCTGCACACTCGAAGTGCTTCGCGTAGGTAAGCCTCGATTTTCTCGAACGGGACGCGCGGAAGGGCTGGCTCAACAACACGTTTGGGAACAACCTCCGCCCACGCCTTCAGAAAACGGTCTTCACGATCCGGCGGCAGTTGGTTTAAGCACGTAAGCATTCCCTCATGGCAACTATTCCTGTTCTGGTAAAAAAGGATCACATCGAAGCACTCGTTGCGACCAAGAGTCCCATCGTGTCGGTCTCCGAGCTTTTATGGAATGGATTCGATGCGGACGCCGATACCGTCTCCGTTCGTTTCGAGCACAATGGTCTCGGCGCGCTGGAACGCATTCGCATTCAGGATAACGGCAGCGGATTCAGTTACGATGACGCGAATGAGCTTTTCGGAAATTTGGGTGGCTCGTGGAAAAGTGAGAAGCGGCGAACTGCAAAAGGTCGCAGTCTTCACGGAAAGTCGGGCAAAGGGCGGTTCCGAGCGTTCGCGCTTGGATCGCTGGTGGAATGGAACACGCGCAGTGAACGAAAAAAGAAGCTGGTTTCGTTCATGGTCAAAGGTTCATCGGCAAATCTCGAAGCGTTTGAGCTGGGCGAACCTAAAGAAGTCGCGAGCGGATCGACGGGGACGGAAGTCGTCATCTCGAACATTCACAAAAACTTCACCTCGCTGACGGACGACGATGCACCTCAGCGAATCGCGAAATACTTTGCCGTTTACCTCGCCGAATATCCCGGCCTGACCATCGACTACGATGGAGTGATTGTTGACCCCACGGTGGCCCAACAGCACAAGGCCGATTATCCGCTGGGTGAAGTGGCGATTTCCGGCGGGCGAACGGTTCCGGCGGAACTCACGATAATCGAGTGGAATGAGCCGCAAGGACGATCCCTCCACCTCTGCGATGCGCGAGGCATTTCCCTGCACGAGATGGCACCGGGCATTCAAGCGCCGGGTTTTACTTTTTCGGCTTATTTGAAATCCGACCACCTGCGCGAGTTGGACAAAGAGGGATTGTTGACGCTGGAGGACTTGCATCCCGATGTCATCGCCCTCGTCGCTGCGGCAAAGGCCGGGATGAAGGACCATTTCCGTGCGCGTGAAGCGGAAGATGCGCAAGCTCTGGTTCGCGAATGGAAAGAGCAGAAGATTTACCCCTACGAGGGTGAACCTGTAGATCCGTTGGAAACTGCCGAGCGCCAAGTTTTCGACGTGGTGGCGGTCAATCTCAATGCCTACCTCGAAGACTTCGACGAAGGAACGGACACAAACAAGCGGTTCACCTTCAAGCTCGTTAAACAGGCGCTGAAAGAAAATCCCGAGTCCCTGCAACGCATTTTTGAGGACGTTCTTAAACTTCCGAAGGATCGCCAAGACGACCTTGCAGAGTTGCTGAAAAAGACCTCGCTAACTGCCATCATTAGCTCGGCAAAACTGGTCGCCGATCGGCTGAATTTTCTGCGCGGTCTCGAAATCCTGCTCTTCGACAAAGACTCCAAGGAGCAGCTCTTGGAGCGTGACCAGTTGCACAAAATCCTCGCGCAAGAGACGTGGATTTTTGGTGAAAACTTTCACCTCACAAGCAACGAGGACACATTGGAAGAAGTGCTCGCCAAGCACCTCGAACGGCTTGGTAAGCGCGCCGACGACGAGGATGAGCTCGCCCCTGTCGAGCGTGAGCACGGGAAAGGTGGCCGCGTCGATTTGCTCCTCGCTCGTACGGTGCCGCAGCCGAGAGCAGATGAACGGGAAAACTTGGTGGTAGAATTGAAGCGGCCCAGCAAGAAGATCGACGACACCGTTATTGGGCAGGTCAAAAGCTACGCCATTGCTGTCGCAAAGGATGAGCGTTTTCGCGATACGAAGACACGATGGATTTTCTGGGTCATTTCAAACGAGATGACTGATGAAGCGCGCCGGGACGCTCGCCAGCGCGGAAGGGCCGAAGGGATCGTCTTTGACGACTCAGAGCTGAACATCACTGTTTGGGCAAAGACTTGGGGACAACTCATTCAGGAGTGCAAAGGCCGTCTGCAATTTTTCAAGAAACACCTCGATTACGAGGCGGATCGCGAATCGGCCAAAGATTACCTGCAGAAGGCTCACGAGAAATATCTTCCCACCGTAGTTCAGCCCGCTCCCGCGGCTCCGCCCGATGCAGAAGTAAAATGAAGGCGTTCATCTCCTATTGCCATAAAGACAAAGAGCTGCTGGACGGGCTTCACGAGCATCTTGCCGCGCTTCGGCGGCAAGAAATGATTATCGTTTGGACAGACCGCGAAATCCCGGCGGGCGGAGTCATCGACGATCATGTCGATGAGCAGATGGACGAAGCAGAGCTTTACCTTCTCCTCATCAGCTCGGCATTTATCGACTCCCAGTATTGCTTTGAAAGGGAGTTCGCTCGCGCGCTTGAGCGGCAGAAGGAAGGCAAGGCCATCATCGTTCCGATCATCATTCGCGATTGCGACTGGAACATTCCCGCCCTGCGAAAATTCAAAGCCCTTCCGGATGATGGAAGGCCGGTCAAGAGCAGTCATTGGCACAGCGCGGACGAGGCTTTCGCCAATGTCGCTGGGGGGCTGCGAAAGCTCATCGCCAGCGCACCATTTTCCAAACCGAAACCGGCCAAGGAACAAAAGCCGCCCAAGGAAAAATTTATTCCCGACGACCGTCACGTCACTGCCGAGCAAAAGGAAAAACTCAACGGCATTTGCAAAGAAGTCGTCGAGCGGATGACCGCAAAAGCGGCGACGGAATCTGAGGATGTCGTGAAGAAAAAGACGGGGATGTGGTTCGGAATTATTTGGGGCCAGTTCAACACGCATTTTGAAATCGGGCAGCTTGCGGCTCTACCGCGCGAACGCTTCGATGAAGCGAAAAGTTGGCTGCTCCAGTATCGCGCCAGCAAGGACAAGAATTTCAAGCGAGCAAATCCGCAGAAGTATCGGAACACATTGACCACCACGATTTTCACCCTCTCCGGGAAACTCGGCTGGACGGACGAAGAAGTTCACGCCTTCGCGGGCAAGGTCTTAGGGCGATCCGAAGCCGTAGATTCCCTCACGGAATTGACGACCAAGCAACTTGAACTAATCCGCGACCGGGTGCGTTATGAGCACACGAAACGGACGGTGAAAACGGGCCAAGCGAAGGCGCGCAAAAAGCCCAAGTTCGCACAACCAAAATTACCGGATGCCAAATTTCTTTTGGAGGTGATCCTCGCGCATCCGGTGGCGGAGCAGCGCGGATTTACGGAAATCCTCCGGGACAGTCCTTCCGGCCCGCTCGACGCCTGCTACATCCCCAACATCACGGCCAGAGGCGGCGTTGCCATGATGAGAAAGTCGGTCTTCCGACCGGCGCTATCGGAACTCGTGCGATTGGGCTGGCTTCTCCAGCCGGAGGGTAACGATCACGTCAGGATTTACGAATTGAACCCGCAGACGCAAAGCTAGGCGGCACGTTTCGTAAAACCTACTCCGCCTCAAACCCCTGGCTCGTGAATTTCAACGTCCGGCAGTTCTCCGTGACGGTGCGGACGATCTGTTCGCTCGCGCCGCTCGGGATGAAGGCGTCGATCTCGATGGTCGCTTTAACGTCGGCACCGATGATGCCGGCGAGATGCGAGATGACTTCCTGCGCGATCGTGCCCGCGTCGCGACCGACACGCTGCGCGTCGAGTTGGACGGTGCCGTGAAAGCGTTTCGGTTTCGGCGGCTCGGTGGCCGCACCGCCCGGCGTTGTCGTCCCGCCGGTCGTAGGCGTCGTCGCGGTGGTGCCGCCTGGCGTTGCCGTGCCGGGGTTGGTGCCGGGCGCGGGTGTGCGCTCGGCCTCGTATTGGGTGCGCGCGGGATCGGGCTTCACGAGCACGCCGCTGCTGTCCTCGGTGATGGCTACGTGCTGCCCGCAGCGGAGGGCGCGGTAGCGTTGCGCGGCTTCATCCCAGCCGTCGGCGTAGGCGAATGATTCCTTGTCCCACGTCAGCAAGCCAAGACCCTCGGCGATGGCGTCAATGAGCACGCCGCTGTCGCGCAGACGCGGGAGGTAAGTGTAGCGGGCGAAGTCCTCGATGAGCGTTTTCACCGCGACGAAATCGCCACGCCACAGCGGCACATTGTCGAGTTCGAGGCGAAGGCGGGTGGCGGCGAGGCTCACGACGAGCAACTCGTCCGTCTTCATCTTTCGGCTCGCGCGAGCGGCGAGTGGCTCGCTGCCGGTGAGGCGAAACGCCGACCATTCCACGGCGTCCTGCGGCTTCGTCTGCGTCGGCGCGATGAGCCATTGGTAGCACTCGGGCAGACGTGAGGCCACGGTCTTGTCGGCGTTGCCGAGCTGGGTCTTCGCGTTCTTTTGCTGCTGCGGATCGAGGTTCAATTCCTGCGACTCGTTCACGATGGAATCCCACGCCAGAAAGCGGCGCACCGCTTCGTCGAGGTCGGAGAGCTTCGTCTTGTCGGCGGCGAGAAAGGCCAGCGTGTTCTTGAGCAAACGCGGACTGCTGCCGCGAGTATCGAGAATCGCTTTCGAGGCGGCGACGGCCGGGCTGTCGGCATCTTTCGTGTAGGGATACTCGACGCCCAGAATCACGAGCCGCGCATCGGGATCGTCGGGCACGTCCGCGTTCGACGCCGGGAAGCAATGCACCCGGCTGAACTCACCTTTGGACTGGCGCACGTCGAGGTTGACGCGCCGCTTGATGTCCTCGGCCACCGCATCGGGATTCGATTTGAGCTGCTCGGCGCGATCCTCCGCGAGCTTCGTCACCGTGGGCTGCGTCGAATACCAGTAACGCGCGCCGTCGTGATAGAGATACGTCGCCGCGGCGCTGAGGCGTCGTAGCGCGTCGCCGAAAATCGTGGGCGCTTCGCCCGGCAGCACGCAGCCGAGTTTCACGCGGCGGTCTTCGAGGCCGCGATTGGCCGCGTTCGCCGTCGGCGCGGAGCCGAGATAAATCGTCCGCGCCACGCGGCGGCACGCGGAGTATTTGCCGAGGTTTGGCTGCTCGCCGTCCATGCGCAGCGGCAGCGAATTTGGGCCGTCCACGTCTTTCTCGATGACCGGCACCCATTGGTCGGGAAGGTAGCGCGTGAGTTCAAACTGCACCCGTGGCTCATCAATCGGGATGTGCGCGGGGAGAATGAGCGGGTTGCGGTCACCCTTCTCCCAGAGCGCGTGGATCACCGCCGCCATGAGTCGCAGCACGCCGCGCGTCCGCTGGAATTTTACCAGCGTGCTCCAGTCCGCGTAGAGCCGCTCGAAGACTTCCGGGTGAATCGGATACGCCAGTTTCATGCGGCGCTCGTAGTCCGAGTCGCGGCACTCCGGCGGGAATTCCTGGTGCTGCGTGCGGTAAAGCTCCGCGAACGCCTTCACCGTCGTATCGCACGCCACGAATTGCGCCTGTTCCACCAGCGGCGTGAACAGCCGCCGCCGCACAATCTCGAAGCCCTCGTCCTGATTCGCCGGACGCCACGACGACTCCACGCGCCCGATCGCGTTGCGCAGCCGGTCGAGCGACGCGCGCCCGCGTTCGCCACCCACTTCCACGTCGTCGGACTGCGCGTGCGGGCTGGTCGCGTTGGACTCGGATGCCGGCAAGCTCACCACGAGCAGCGTGTTCTTCGCCGTTTTCGCCGCTTCGGTCAGCGTCTGCGCGAAAGTGAAATGCGTCTCGAAATCGCCGCCCGGCAAATCCTTCGAGTCGTGGAGCTGGCGCGCGTAGGCTACCCATTCGTCGATCAGGATGAGGCACGGCCCATACTTGTTGAAAAGCTCGTGCAACCGGTCGCCGGGGTTCGTCGCCCGTTCGTCGTCGGCGGCCACGAGCGCATAGCCTTCCTTCCCGCCGAGTTGCCACGCCAGTTCGCCCCACAGCGTTCGCACCACCGTCCCATCGGGCTTCGTGCGCGGGTTGCCGGGGGAGATTTTGTTTCCCACGATGACCACGCGCTTCACCGACGGGATTTTCGTCACGCCGGATTTTTGCTGCACCGCTTCCAGCCCCGGCAAATCCGCCACCGGTCGCCCGGAGAAAAGGTGGTAGAGCGCGAGCATCGAGTGCGTCTTGCCGCCGCCGAAATTCGTCTGGAGCTGCACCACCGGGTCGCCCGCATTTTCCCCGAGCCGCTGGAGCGCGCCGATGAGCAGACCCTTGAGACTTTCCGTGAGGAAAGTGCGGCGGAAAAACTCCACCGGGTCGCGGTATTCGTCGCCACCCTCGCCGAGATAAACCTGCCACAGATCCGCGGCAAACTCCGCCTGCTGATAGCTGCCCTTCGCCACGTCGGCGTGCGGCGTCACCACTTCGCGCCACGGTTTGAGCGTGCCCACGGACGGGCCTTCCAGCGCGGTGCTCGCGGAGCGGCGTTTCTCGCTCCGCACCTGCTCGTCGAAGCGCAGGCGCAGCAACTCCATCTTCGTTTTCTCCACCTCATCCGCTTCGGTCGGCGCGGAGATCGAAGCCAGCAACCGGCTCACGCTATCGAGCGCGCGATACGCGTCGTCCGTGCTGAATGGCCGCTGGTGCGCCCACTTGTTCCGCACGTCGAGCACCTCGTTCACCATGCTCCGCTCCGCCTTGCCGAGCGTCTGGCTGAAAATCCCCTTCCACTCCCGGTCCATGATGACGAGCAGCGCCGCCACATCGAGCAGCGGCGAGCCGTCCG
>JBBQJR010000120.1:0-8472 GCA_038326125.1 Chthoniobacterales bacterium | reverse complement strand
TTCGCGAGCTTCCTGCCGCCCGATGGCGCGGTGAAGCTCTCGTGGAAAACCGCCGCACCGGAAGCGGAAGGAAAACTTTTTTACGCCGCGGAAATGCTCTCGCAGCTCAGCGTCGGGCCGGGGCTGATGCGGCAGGTCGCGCTGCTCGACTGCAAGGTGATGCAGGGCGAGCTGGATCGCGTGACGCTGCTGCTCCGCGGCGACGGCGAGGTCACGCGCGTGCAGGGCGAACAGGTGATCTCGTGGGGCGTCGAGCCGGGTGCGAACGCGGGCGAGCGCAAGCTCGTGGTGAAATTCAATCAGCCGCAGAAAAACACCTTCACGATTCTCGTGCAGACGCAGACGGCGATCGGCGCATTCCCGCAGACGGTGGATGCGATGCAACTGCGGCCCGAGGGCGCGACACGGTTTGCCGGCTACTTCCGAATCGTGAACGAAGGCGCGGTGCGGCTCGAAGTCGTGCAGGCGAAGGGCCTGTCGCAAGTTTCGCCTGAGCAGTTTCCCGAGAGCGACATGACGAAGGCGGCGTTCCGCGCAGGCGGCGAGCAGCGATTCGCCTACCGATTTTCCGGCGCGGATTTCGCGCTGCGCATCCAGGCCGATCAAATCCTGCCGGAGCTGACGGTCTCGCAAGTGCTCGCCTTTCACCTCGGCGAAACCGAGCAGAGCATTGATGCGGAAATCGAGATTGATGTGCGCGAGGCACCGCTGCGCGAATTGCTGCTGCGCGTTCCGAAAGGCTACGCGGTCGCGAAGCTGAACGTCGCGGGACTCGCCGACTATTTTCTCCGCGACGCGGACGACGATGCGGAGCTGCGTCTCGTCTATGCGCAGCCGGTTTCGGGCCGGCAGGTCGTGCAGGTGCGACTCGAACGCAACGCGGCGCTCGGCGTCGCGAGTTGGGTGCTGCCGCATGTGGACGTGGTGAAGGCAAAGTCGGTGCGCGGCCACGTCGCAGTGTCGGCGGATGCGGGAATCCGACTCACCGCCGAACGCACGCAGGCGCTCACGGAAATCGCGACCGCATTTTTTCCGCGCAAGGTCGCGGGCATCCAGGCGGCGTTTCGGCTCAGCGAGCCCGCGTGGCAGGCGACGATGCGCGTCGAGCGACTGCCGCAGTCCATCCAGGCGGATGCGTTCCATCTTTTTTCCATCGGCGAAGGCGTCGCGTATGGGAGCAGCGTGATGAACTACGTGGTCTCCGGCGCGCCGGTCTCGGCGTTCAAGGTCGAGCTGTCGGACGAGTATTTTAATGTCGAGTTCACCGGCAAGGACATCCGCAACTGGCAGAAGACGGAGGGCGGCTACGTGGTGCAATTGCACACGCCGGTGTCGGGCGCATACACGCTGCTCGCGACGTATGAGCGGCCGTTCAAGGCGCAGGGCGACACGCTCGCATTCACCGGCGCGCGTCCGCTCGATGCACAATCCGAGCAGGGGCACACGCTCGTGATCAGCGCGTATCAGTTTCAAGTGAAGCCCGTGGATGTCTCCGCCGGATTGCTGCCGCTGGAGACGGGCGAAGTGCCGCCGGAATACCGTCTCTTTTTCGACGCGCCGATCCTCGCCGCGTACCGCTACGCCGCGCGGCCTTTCAATTTGCAACTTGCGCTGAGCCCGCTCGCGCAGGGCGATTCGCTGAGCCAGGTCGTGGATCGCGCGTCGCTCGTCACGCGCATCTCGAAGGCCGGACAGGTGCTCACCGACGCACACTATTTTGTGAAAAATCGTGGCAACGCGCACTTCCGCCTCACACTCGCGGAGGGCACGCAGTTGTGGTCCGCCGCGGTGAATGGCGCATCGGTCGTGCCGGTGAAGGACGGCAGCGCAAATCTCATCCCGCTCCCGCAGCAGGCCGACCCGAACGCGGTGCTCGCGATCGATCTGAAACTCGCCGAGCGATCGAAAAATCCGGCGCGTGTAAAGATCGCCACGCCCGTCGTCGGCGCGCCAGTGATGCTCGCGGAATGGAAGCTCGTGCCGGACACGGCGCAGAAGCTCGTCTATCGCGAAGGCTCGCTCACGCCGGTCGGCGGCGTGCCGGATGCTTCGGGTTTCGCGGGACTCGCGCGGATGTTCAGCGGCGACGACGCGGGTCGCGCAGCGTGGTCGCTGATTGCAGCGTTCGCCTTGCTCGCGCTCGCCACGATGGTCTGGCGCAACGCGGCGCAGGACGGCGTTTTCAAATTCAGCCTTCGCCATTGGTCCGGTCTGCTGCTGGGCTGCGCGGCGTTTGCGATGGCGGGAATCGCGTTCGTCGGACTCGCCGACATCGCGCGGCAGCACACTTCTGAAGTTCCGCGTGGCATGACTTTCCTCGCGCCAGTGCAGCAGGCGGGCAACGCGCTCGCCGTCGAAGTCGGCAATGTCGAGGATGAGACATCCGTGCTCGACTGGATCGGCTACTCGTGGCTCCCGCTCCTCGCGCTCGTCGCGTGGGTCTATTCGTGGCTGTCGGGCAAACAGCACTGGACGATCCTCGGCTGGACGTTGCTCGCATGGGCCGCACTGCGCTGGCCGAATGGCGCGTGCGCATTTCTCGTTGTGGTCGCGCTATTCTTTGTTTTGCAGCTCGCGGTGCCTGCGTTGCGCCGGCTGTGGCGTTCGCCGCGCAAGCCGAAGCCGAGTCTGCCAAATGCGGGCGGCGGCGCTGCTGCTGCGATTGCGTCATTGCTGATCCTCAGCCTCATCGCGTGGAGCGGTGTCGCGTCCGCGCAGGCACCAAACGCACCGGACGCCGCGCCGTTGCTGCCAAAGGAAGCGCCGGTCGCGGAGACGGTCACGCAGACGATCCGCGTCGAGGAGAAGTTTGCGCTCGCGACGGCGAAGATCCGCTGGCAGGCGGCGAAGGGGCAGCGGCTCCCGCTGCTGTTCGAGCCAGCGGTGCTCACGAAGGCCACGTTTCCGACGGCGTCGCTGAAGCTCGTGCAGGCCGGGACGCCGCGTGTGCAGCAATTGCTCGCGCTGGAGACGGGCGCGTTCGACATCGAATTGCAATATCAGGTGCCGGTGGTGAAGAAGGACGCGGAGAGCGGATTCGTATTGGCCGCGCAGTTCGGACTCGTGAACCGTCTCACGCTCACGCTCGCGAACCTCGACGTGGATGTCGTGTCACCGCAGGCCGTTTCCATCGAGCGCAAGAGCGTCGGGAAGGACACCGTCGCCGCGCTCGTGCTCGCGCCGGTGAATGAAATCTCGATTGCGTGGAGGCCACGCAGCCGCGATGTCGCGAGGGAAAAGGCGGTCTTCTACGCGGAGTTGACGCAGCTCTACGCGCCGACTGCCGGAGTCATCGAGGGACTGCACCACGCTGCGATCCGCCCAGCGCAGGGCGAACTCGCGGAGCTGTCCTTCGACGTGCCGAAGGGCGCGACGATCACCGACGTGATCGATCCGGCGACGCTCGTGGCGGCGAAGGACAAGGTGCCGCCGTCCGTTGTGTCGCAGTGGCGTTTCGATCCCGACACGGGAAAGCTGCGTGTGAATCTCGCGCCGCCGCAGTCGCGTTCGTTCGCGCTGATCATTCGCTCGCAGATCGCGACGGGGCCGCTGCCGGTGGAGCAGAAAGTCGGGCTGATTTCCGTCGAGAATGCCGCGGGGCAGGTCGGACTGTTCGGTGTCGCTACAGGCAATGAAGTGCAGCTCGACACCGTGGACGCGGCGACATTCTCGCCGATCAATCTCGAAGATTTTCCCGGCAACATCGCGACACTCTTGCAAGGGCAGATTCCGGGACTCACCGCGCGACGCGCATTTCGATATTCGGACGTGAAGGCGACCGCGGTGCTGAAGGCTTCCGCCGTCGAGCCGGATGTGCGTGTCGAATCGCAGGACACACTTTCGCTCGGCGAAGATCGCGCGGTGCTCGCGGTGAACGCGACGGTGGACATCACGCGCGCCGGGATTTTCCGGCTGAGCTTCGCGCTCCCTGCGGGGATGGATGTCGAGTCCATCGCGGGGAAGGCGCTGAGTCATTGGACGGAATTGAAGACCGACGCCGCGCGCATCATCACGATGCACTTGCGCGGGCGCACCGAGGGGCGGCAGGAATTTGCCATCGGGCTGACCGGGCCGGGGATGAAGGCAGCGAAGGCGTGGACCGCGCCGAAGCTGATTTTCCGCGAGGCGAGCAAGCAGCGCGGGACTTTTCTCGTCGTGCCGGAGCAAGGCATGCGCCTGCAGGTCACCACGCGCGACGGCGTCACGCAGTTCGATCCGCAGAAGTCGGGCATCAAGCAAAAGGGCGTGCTGGCGTTCCGCATTTTGCAAACGCCGTGGAATCTCGCGCTCGATGTCGAGCAGGTGGACCCGTGGGTGCAGGTGACGAGCCTCCAGCACGCGACAGTCGGCGAGGCGCAGGTGAAAATCGCGGCGAACCTGCAATACCAAATCGAAAACACGGGGCTGAAAATTTTCCACGTCGCGCTGCCTGCGGATGCGGAGAACGTGCGCTTCACCGGCGATCAGGTCGCGGATTTCCTCGCGGTGCCGAAGGCGGTGAACGCCGGTTTGCAGACGTGGGAGGTGAAGCTGCACCGGCGTGTGATCGGGCAGTATTTTCTGCAAGTGACGTATCAGACGCCGGTGCCCGCGCAGGCTCCGGAGATCACGCTGCGTGGTGTGCAGGTCGCGGATGTGAATTTGCAGCGCGGCTTCGTCACGGTGCGATCCGCGGGCCGTCTGCAGATCCTCGTGAGCGCAACACCCGCGGCGCTCCAGCCGACGGAATGGCAGAGCATCCCGCGCGCGCTTCAGCAGGACATCAATGCATCATCCGCGAGCTTCGCCTACCGGCTCGTCGAGCCTGCGTTTTCGCTCCCGATGAAACTCGAACGTCACGAGGCCACGAAGCTCCTGCCCGCGCGCGTGAACAACATCACGTTCACCTCGGTGATCGCGGACAGCGGCGCGATGCTCACGCAGGTGCGCCTCGAAATCCTGCCGGGCGACAAGCGGCTGCTGCACCTCACTCTGCCAAAGGGCGCCCGCTTCTGGTTTGCGTTTGTGAATCAGAACGGTGTGTGGCCGTGGCGCGAGAAGGACGAGATTCTGATTCCCCTCGAACAGCAGTCGCGCGGCGGACAGGCCGTGCCGGTGGAGCTTTTCTACAGCAGCCAAATCGGTGAGACGGGAACGCGCTCGCTCGATCTGCAATTGGTCGCCGCGAAATTCGATCTGCCGCTGGAGAACATCACGTGGCGCATTTACCTGAATGAAAAATGGCAGCTCAAAAAATGGACGGGCTCGTTGCAACTCCAGCAGGATGAACTCGTCTCGCGCGCGACCGCCGTGGATCTTCAGAGCTACCTCCAAAACGAGGCGAGCCAGCAGCGCGACAAGACGCGCGCCGCAGAGCAGATGCTCGCGCTCGGCAACAGCGCGCTCCAGCAGGGCAATCCGCACGAGGCGCGGCGCGCATTCGAGTCCGCGTTTGGCCTGAGCCAGCACGACAACGCCTTCAACGAGGACGCGCGCGTGCAACTCCACAACGTGAAGCTCCAGCAGGCGCTCATCGGCCTAAACGTCCGTCAGGCCGGTGCCGCCGGCGAGACGGACGCGCTCACCGGCAAGCTCCGCGCCGGCCGCGGCGGCAAGGACGCGAACTACACGCAGCAGGATGCAAAACAAATCCTCGACCGGAACAGCGCCGACGAAAACGCGGCCTTCACACGCCTCGCCGAGCGGCTCATCCAGCAGCAGGACGCCGCGGTGAGCAGCCCCGCGGCGATCAACGCGAGCATCCCCGAGCAAGGCCGCATGCTGACATTCAGCCGCGCAGTCGCGGTGGATAATTGGGCAGACTTGCAAATTGGGCTGAAGGCGAAGGCCGTCACCTCCGCCTCGTGGCTCATGCGTCTGGCGATTCTCGCCGCCACTGCGATCCTGCTCGGGCTGACGGCAATTTGCACGAATGCTTTCCGCGGTGCCCGACGCGACCCGCAGCCGGTTTGATCTGCGGCGCGAGCATTTGCCCCTCTCTCGCCAGCGATCGCTGCGACAGCCGCGTCGCATATTCAAAAACTTACCTGCGACAGCCGCGTCGCATATTCAAAAACTTACTTGGCGCTTTCCTCTGCCGCTCTGGCCGGAAAATCGCGTGATACAGCGCCGCTTGAGGCCTCATCAATTCGGCTTCGGAAAGGCCGCCCGTCAGCGCGATGGCCGCGCTGATTTTGCCCTGCTGATAGAGGGCCAGCGCGCGGGTCAGCGTGATACCCGCCTCGCCGGGATTTTCCCGAAAAAGTTTTCCCGCTTCGCCCTGCGGGTTGCCCTCCGCGGTCCGTGTCAGCAGGGAGAAAAACGCGAAGTGATTGCGGAAGGCCGCGGACTTGGCATCCGTTTTCACGAAGATGCTCACGAGCTTTTGCAACTGCGCGACGTCACGGTTTTCCATCGCGATGAGCCACAGCATATTCTGCGGATCGCCAGGCGCGATCGAATCGAGACGGCTCCGCCATTGCGCAGCCATCGCTGCACCGCCGATATTTTCCGATGTCTCAGCCATGAGCCGCGTGGCGTCGGGATCCCTCGGATTCACTCCGAGCGCGCTGCGTGCCTCGATCATGGCGTGCTGGTAGTCGCCCTGCGCGATGAAATCCGCGGCATGCCGCACTTGCCGCCCGGCTTTCCATCGCTCATAGCGGCCTTTTGCCTTCCGCCAGCCGAAGAACACGGCCACTGCAAGAACGACGAGCGTCCACAGCAGCCAGTGGTGATACCACTGCCTGATGGTTTGTGTTTTCCAAGCCATCTTAGGTAAGACAAATGAAAGTTAAAATAAGGCAGCCCGCAGCCATGCGTCGGCGCTCGTGATGCGGCACAGGCAGGATCAGTCCGACACCCGTGGCGAAAGGACATCAATGGCCAACGCGAGAACCAGAATGGTCCACAACATCCAGTGATGGGACCATCTCTGTGGGGTTTGGGTGCTGCAGGTCATGTTAAGGAAGTAAGTGACGGGTTAGACGAGAAAGCTGGCATTCGTGGCGGAGGGTTCGTGATGCGTGCGGAGGCGGGATCATTCCGATGCACATGGCGATAGAACGTCAACTAGGTGACAATCTCGGGAACTTCAGACCCGCATCGCCACAAATGCGGGGGTGCGCGCATCGAGCAGACGCAGGAACTACAGCCATTCGCGGTGGCGATGCCGCGGCTGACACTGCCCGATCACCGTCCCGTCGGCCACATTGAGCGCAGCGAAAAGAGTGGTCGTCCCGTGGCGCACGTAGTCGTGGGTGAAGGTGCTCGCCCGGCCTTTCTGCAAAGGCAGCCTCGGCTGGGTGCGATCCAGAGCCTGCACCTGACTCTTTTCATCGCAGCAAAGGACCGAGCGCATGCTCGGGCGCCGCAAGATACAGGCCGACAATGTCCTCCAGCTTTTCGGCAAAGTGCGGGTCATTGGAGACCTTGAAAGTACGGCTCAGATGCGGCTTGAGCCCGTGCTGCTGCCAGAGGCGGCCGATCGTCGAAGGGCTCAGATCGGTCGCGCGCGCCATCACCCGGCGGCTCCAGTGCGTCGCCGCCTCCGGCTTATGCCGGGTCGTCCGGCGCACCACCATCGCCACGATCGCCGGCGGATAAGTCGGCTTGCGCCCGCGCCCCGGCGCATCCTGCTCAATGCCCGCCCGCCCCTGCGCGAGGAAGCGGCCCCGCCAGCGCGCGGCCTTCTCCTCCGTGATCCCCAGGCGCACCCCGATCTGCCGGTTGGTGTGACCGTCCGCCGCCAGCAGCACGATGAGCGCCCGCTCGGCTAGCCGCACCGCGGTGACCTTGCCGCGGCTGCACTTCTCCAGCCATTCCTCGTCTTCTGCAGTCAATTCAATGGGCGGTGCGATTCGCATTCAGTCATCATGCACACCCGCTCCGCACTGGTCGCGCTTACTCTTTAGTATTTACGGCGCACTACACTAGCCAGATGGCGTATTTGCTGAAATTGCCGCCCTGCCCGCCGCCCGCTCCTCCGAGCGTCTGGTTCATCGAGACCGGCTGGTTGTCCTGACCCGTGCCGATTCGCATTCCCGCGGTGAAGCCCTCGCCGAGGTCCACCTCCGCCCCGATGCGCGCGCGGATGCGGATGCGCGTGCGATCCTGATCCACATTGATCTGTGGGGAAAAGACGGTGCCCTGCCGTGTCGAACGGCGCGCCCGTGTTGATCGCGTTGAAATTCGGAAATGCACCGGTGTTGTCGTTTCCCGCCGGGAAAAGATCATTCTCATACCGAATGCGGATGTCGCCCTTCACGCGAAAGCGCCTGACCCAGTCCGGCACATTTTTCGGCAATCCCGTGGCTTGCGATTTTTGCTCCGCGGCGAGTTCCGCGCGCAGGTCGTCGCGGATCTGCTTTTTCACGGTCTCGGGAATGTAAGTCACGCGCACCGCGTCGTCGGAAACCGGATCGAGATTCGGGATTACCTTTTGCGCCACCGCGGCCTGAATGACCATCTGCGTCGCGATCTGCGCATCGTCGC
>JBBQJR010000119.1:0-8500 GCA_038326125.1 Chthoniobacterales bacterium | reverse complement strand
GGATGCGCTCGGCGTCAGTGTGTGCCTCGCGCTCATCGGCGCGGGTTTTCATCCGGCGCTTCCCCGCCACATAATACTCGATGCGGAAAGCCTCGCTACCGTGGTCGCGGACTTTGCGAATGACGACGCGCTCTCCGTTCTCTTCGAGCGCCACCGGGTATTTTTTTGTTTTCACAAATCCACGATACGCTGCGTCTTCTTGCGCGGCGAGGGATTTGGTAGGAAAAGCGGTAGGAAATCGCCAGTCCCACCCCGTAACCCCTTAGCAATCAGGGGCCGCGCGAGTGGAGCCTAGGGGGTTCGAACCCCTGACCTCCGCAATGCCATTGCGGCGCTCTACCAACTGAGCTAAGACCCCGTTCGCAGCGGGCGTCGAAGTTGGGAAGGGGGGCGCGGGTTGGCAAGGCGATTTTTGCCCGTGCGAGAAACGTGAAGGGCACGTGCGGTCTCATTCGTGGTTCGACATTCCCTCCCTCCCCGCTAGCTTCCGCGTCGCTCATGCAGATTTCCCTTTTGCCGACGGATCGCATCCTCGTCATCGCGCCGCACCCGGATGACGAATCCATCGGTGCGGGCGGACTGCTGCTCCGCGCGAAACAGGCGGGGGCGCAGGTGCGCGTGATTTTCTGCACGAGCGGCGACAACAACCCGTGGCCGCAGCGTGCGATTGAAAAGCGCGTGTTCATCTCCGCGGCGGCGCGCCTCCGCTGGGCGGCACGGCGGCGGGATGAAGCGCGGGCGGCGTTGCGCTTTCTGCTCGGCGGCGAGGCGCCGGCGGTCTTTTTGAATCTCCCCGATCAGGGCGTGACTCGCGTGCTCCTCCGCGGCGGCGAGCAGGCCATCGCGACGCTCCGTGCGGAATTTGCTGCGCTGCGTCCGACGCTCGTCGTGCTGCCTTCCGCGGACGACGCGCATCCCGATCACAGCGCGCTGCATGTGCTGGCGCGCTTTGCGTTTTCCGGCGCGCTCGGCGGCTGCCGTGTGCTGACTTACGTCGTGCACCGCCGCGGCAAATCCGCGCCGTGGCCCGCGCAATTCCTGCGCCTCACCCCGGCGGAGGTGCGCGACAAACGGCAAGCCATCCTCTGCCACGAGACGCAGATGACACTGAGCCGCCGACGCTTCACCGCGTATGCGCGCACGGAGGAGCCGTATGATTTTCTCGCGAAAGCGGTGGAAATCTCCGCGCATCATCCGGTCCGCGAGGCTTCGTTTGTCGGCGGTGCGCTGCGGCTCATCATCCGCACGGCGCGCACGCCGCTGCTGCGGAGGCGGCTGTATTTTGCGGCGCAGAGCATCCCGCTCGGCATGGTCCGCTGGTCGCTGCCGCTGCCGCCGCGGAGCCGTTGCGTGGAATTGCGGGACGAGACGTGCGGTGCGCTGCAGCGGCACGGCACGGTGCGCGTGAAGGGCGCGGTCACGGAGGTGCGCATTCCCGCCGCGGCGCTGCATCCGCTCGAGTCGGTCTTTGTGAAAGTGAGCAGCCGGCGGCTGTTCTTCGACTCGCATGGCTGGCGCGAAGTGCCACTCGCGGGGAGCGCCGTGGCCTCGGTCCCGCGCGGCAAACGCTCGGCGCGCTGAACGACGCAGCCTATTTTTTTTCGTTCGCGAGCGGAAGTTCCGGCAGCGTTTTGCCGAGGGCCTGATCGGACACCTTGAGGCCTTTCCGGAATCCATTGAAGCCGTAGAAAAGCGGCTGATACGCGTCCACAAAATCCACGTTCGCCTTGGCCGGCACTTCGAGGCCGGTGAACGAATACGCGGCGTTCACGATGAGCCGACGCAGGCCTTCATTTTGCAAATCCGTCGCCGAACCCATCGTCGTGCACAGCACTTTGTTGCCCTTGCCAAAAGCGTTGTCGTTTGTGCGCGTCCACACGACGGGCATCGCGGGACTGTTCACGCCTTGCTCCGGTTTCGCGGTGGATCTTTTCTGTGCGTCAGACGCGGACGCGGAGGTGGCAGCGCCCGTCTCCGGCTTCGGGACATTTTTCGGGTAGTCCGCCGGCTCATCGGTCGGCTTCATGCCTTTGAGCACGAGGCCGCGCACGAGGATCTTCACATCGGCGGGCGGGTGCGCTTCATAGACATCGGTGTCGCCGAAAATGTCGGTCACGCCGCGCAGCAGGGCGTCGTCCTTCGCGCTGGCTTCGATCACGCCGCGCGTGGCTTCGCTTTTGTGCCTGCCCCAGTGGCTCACCCAGCCCTCGCCGAGCACATTTTTTCCGAAGGCATTGAACGGCGCGAATTCGCCCTTGATCCCGTTGAAAGCGTGCGTGCTCGTGCGCAGGCCGATGATTGGTTTCCCGGCCTTCACGTAATCGGCGAAGTGCCTCATCTGCGCGTCCGGCCAGTGGCGGTACCGCAGCGAAGTGATGACGAGATCGGCCTTCTCCAGCGCCTCGGTTCCCGGCTCGTTATCGGCCGTGTTCGGATCGATTTCGCCGGTTTCCTTGCTGATGGAAAAAAGCACGGTGCAGGTGAACCCGTGCCGCTGGCTCAGGATTTTGCCGAGCATCGGCAGCGCCTCCTCCGAGCGGTATTCCTCATCGCCCGCGAGCAGCACGATCCGCTTCCCACGGCCCGGCCCCTCCTTGCCTTCATACGTGATCCAATCATCCGCGGCGGGCGCGGCGGCGGTGGCAACAGTGAACGCAAACGCGAGGGAACGGAGGAGCTTCATGCGGCGCGATGCGAGCGGGTGAGGGGAGGCGAGTCAAGGGCGCGGCACTGCTCACAAGTTCAATCGCGGCCGGCATTTTCCGCCCGCGCGAAGCGCATGCGGCGCGGTCATTTCGCCGGATCAAAAAGCGGACGCCACGTGTGCCAGTCGAAATGATCGAGCGGGCCGAAACGCTTTTTGTAGTCGTAGCCCGAAGGCTCGAGATACGCGTAGCCTGGGTAGTGCCACTGGCGGCCGGTGCGGCGCGCGAGCAGCACTTCCCAGATCATCGTCGCGGTGCCGAGCGAGCGGCGCGCTTCATCCGGATCGAAAAACGCGTAGATGCTCGAAACGCCCGTCGCGCCGACATCGAGATAGCTCGCCGCGAGCAGACGTTCGCCGAGGAAGGCGCCGACCTCGATCGTCTGGCACGGGCCGGCGTGCGGCGCTGGGCCGAGGAAATCCTCCAGCGAGTTCGGCACGTTTTCGGCGAAGCGCCGCTTGTGCCGGTCGAAGAGTTCGCGGCGGTCGCCCAGCAACTCCGCGGTGCGCACGCGGATTTCGAGATCCTCATTTTTTCTCAGCACGCGCCGCTGGCTCGCGCTCGGCGTGAAGCGCGCCACGTCCACGCGGAGCGGCTGCACATTGCGCAGCCCGGCCGGCGTGAGGCACTGGCGGTACCGGTAAAAAATCGGCCCGAAGTGACGCCAGCCGCTTGCCCAGAGCGCATCCATCTGCTCCGGCGACTGCTCCCAACTCACGAAATGCTCGTCTTTGAGTGGCTGCATGGCGCGAGCATACGAGGCGCGGTGGAAATTTCCATGCTGCGCTGCGGGCGGGGAAGCAGTGATTGGTGATCAGTGATTAGTGATTGGTCAGCACCGCTGCTGACGTCTGAAATTGTCTGTACAGGCCGATCCTCATTCTCGTCGTTTTCATTCTCGTCGCGATTTCGAGCCGAGGACGAGGACGAGGATGAGGACGAGGACGATCGGAACCGCTGCACTTTTGTTTAAAGCGATCTAATCACTTGTCCCGCCGCCCGCACGGTGCTCGCATCCGCGCACGGTCCCTCGCAGATGTTCCCCCTCCGTCCACGGAAGCCCCTTCTCGGCATCGGCCTCGCCGCGGTCGCTGGGATTTTGCTCTCCGAATGGTGGCCGGTGGAACTCCGCTGGGCCGTCGGCGCGGCGCTGTTCCTCGCGCTGGCCGCGCTCATTTTTCCGAGCGCGTGGCTGTGCTGCGCTTTCTCAGCCGCGGCTTTTTTTGCGCTGCATGAAGTGCGGCATCATCACGCGCCGGGGAGCGCTTTGGCGGCATTTTTGCAAAGTCCGCGCACGGCTTTCGCAAGCGGCATCGTGTGGTCCGAGCCGACGAAGCACACCGGTTCGCGGGGCGAGGCGCGCGCGGATTTCTGGCTGAAAATTGAGGCGCTTTGCCTCGACGGCGAGCCGCTTCCCTTTGCCGGAAAATGTCTCGTGCGCTGGGCCGGAGCCGCGCCTTCATACGGCGACGCGATCACGATCGAAGGCTCCGCCAGCGCACTGCCCGAAATGGCGAATCCCGGGCAGTTCGACGTGTCCGAGTGGCTGCGACGCCGCGGGATCCATTTTGCCATCACCGCGCGCAACGCGAGCGACTGCACGATCACTGCCCACGGCCGCGGCGCTCCGGCGATGGTTTTCGCCATCGCGGCGCGCGAATGGATTCGCACGAAGCTCGAGCTCGGCCTCGCCGATTCGCCGGACCTCACGATGCTGATCGAAAGCATGGTGCTCGGCATGCGCGGCGACACGCCGCCCGAGATGAAGGGCCTTTTTCAAAAGACCGGCACGCTCCATCTCTTCGCCGTGAGCGGGCTGAACGTCGCGATGCTCGCGGGCATCGCGTGGTATTTGCTGAAGCCGCTGCGCTTCTCCCGCCGCGCCGCCGTCCTAATCACCATCCCGCTGCTCTGCGCGTATGCGCTCGTCACCGGGCTGAGTTCGAGCTGCGTGCGCGCGACAGTCATGGCGTCCTTCATCCTCCTCGGGCATCTGCTCGAGCGGCCCGCGCTGCCGATGAACAGCCTCGCCGCCGCCGCCGTGGCGATCCTCGCGTGGGACACGAACGAACTCTTCACGCCCGGCTTTCAGCTCTCGTTCGCGCTCGTGATTTTCATCATGGGATTGTCCGGCGTCATCGCGCGAAAAATGGAACCGCTCGGCGTGCCGGACGATTTTCTCCCGCGCGAAATCTGGACGCGCGGACAGCGCGGGCGCGTCTGGATTTGGAACCAGCTCGCGGGCGCGACGGGCGTCACGCTCGCGGCGTGGATCGGCTCGTTCGTTTTCATGGCGGGATATTTTCATCTCATCTCGCCGGTCTCGATTGTCGCGAATGCCGTCGCCGTTCCGCTCGCGTTTATCGTGCTCGCGCTCGGGCTCATGAGCCTGCTGTGCGGCATTTTTTCGACGAGCTTGGTCGTGCTCGTGAACCAGGCAAACTGGCTCACGGCCAAAGCGCTGCTCGCGAGTCTCGCGCTGTTTTCCAAGGCACCCGGCGGCTATGTGTATGTCGAGGTGCCGAAACTTTCGCCCGCGCCCGCGTCCGAAATCACCGCGCTCGATATGGGCGACGGCGCGGCGATCCATGTCCGCGTGGGCGGCGCGGACTGGCTCGTGGATTGCGGCGGCGTGCGCGATTACGACCTCGCGCTGCTGCCGTATCTCCGCTCGCGCGGCGTGAACGGACTCGACGGCGTCCTGCTCACGCACGGCGACTCCGCGCACGTCGGCGGCGCGTCCGCGATGTTCGCGGATTTTCATCCGCGCTGGATCGCGGAGACGATTTACGGCGACCGCTCGCCGGCGCGCCGGGATCTGCACGCGCGGCTCGCGGTGGCGAAATTTGGCCGGCGCTACTTGCAGCGCGGCGACGAAATTTCGCTCGGTGAAAACGTGACGCTGAGCGTGCTCTTTCCACCGGCGGGAATCCTGCGCACGCAGGCGGACGACAAGGCGCTCGTCTGCCGGGTCGAGGCTGGCGGGCGGCGTGTGCTGCTCGTCTCGGACGCGGGATTTTCGACGGAGCGATGGCTCATCGAACACGAGCCGGACTTGCGCGCCGACGTGCTCATCGCCGGCTGGCACACGCGCGATATTTCCGGCACGGCGGATTTTTTTGCCCGGGTGAAACCGCTCGCCGCCATCTGTTCGCGCACGCCGTTCGGCTCACCGCAAGAGCGTCTCGAAGACTGGCGGCGAAATGCGCGTTCGGCCGGCGCGGAGACGTTTGCGCAGCAGCGCTGCGGCGCGGTGCGCATCGAGATGCGCGACGACGGGTTGGCCGTACAGGCGTTTGTCGGCGGTCAGATTTTCCGCAGCCGAGCGCGGTAAATCGGCAGGCCCTGATCGACAAAGTGCTGTTCGAAATCCGTCTTCGGATAATCGGCATCCTCGATCCACTCCACGCGCGCGAAGCCCTTCGCCCGCCCGATCACTTTTTCAATCCACAGAAAGTACGGCTGGTCGTCCGTCTTGATCCGCACCTCCGCACCGGGCGCGAGGACCTGATGCAGCGACTGCATGAACTCATCCTGAAAAAGCCGCCGCCCGTGGTGATGACGCTTCGGCCACGGGTCGGGAAAACCAATGTGCACGACCTCCGCGCAGCCGACGGGCAGCAGCCATTTTGCGACGTAATTGCTCTCGAGCCGGATGACGCGGCAATTCGCGAGCCCGTTCCGCGCGATGGCGCGCGAGACTTTTTCCACGCGACCGAGCATGCGTTCCGTGCCAAGAAAATTCCGCCCGGGAAAACGCGCGGCCATCGCGAGCAGGAACGATCCGTCGCCGCATCCAAAGTCAATTTCCAGCGGCGCGGGCCGGGCAAAAATGGCGGACATTTCCGCGCGGCTGACGTGGTCGGCGGGCTGCCACAGCGCGTGTTCGGCGGCCGCGAGGAAGGCGGCGTGTTGGGCTTGCGGTGTTTCGGTGGTCACGCGTTAAAAATGGATCGGGTTGCGCAGCGATGCGGAGAAAAATCTTTTCGACGAGGATGGATCGTAGGCGCGTTCGGGAGAGCGCGACGCGGGCTTCCGCCCGCGCCTACGGTTGCGTGGCGCGGAGGAAGGCGACGGCGGTCGCACCGTAGCGTTTGTCGCGCGTGCATTCCCACTCGGCGCCGGGCGCGAGCGGCTCGTCCGGGCGGTGCTCGAGGATGAAGATTCCGCCCGGCGCGAGCGCGGTGCGGATGGCGGCGAGGGCGATCAGTTCCTTTGCAAAATCGCGCGCGCCATCGCCGCGCGCGTACGGCGGATCGGCGAGGATGAGATCGAAAACCCGCGCATTCCGCTCAAGCCAGCGCAGGGCATCGGCGCACGCGATTTCGCCGCAGGGGAGTTTTGTTTTTTCGAGGTTGCGCCGGATGCTGTCGCACGCGCGGCGGTCGCTTTCCACGAAGACGCAGGACGCCGCGCCGCGGCTCAGCGCCTCGAGGCCGAGCCCGCCGGTGCCGGCGAAAAGATCGAGCACGCGCGTGCCCGGGACGAACTCGGCGAGGCTGCTGAAGATCGCATTTTTAACCACGTCCATCGTCGGGCGCAGATCGGTTTTCGGGACGTGGAGCGGGATGCCGCCCGCGGTGCCGCCGACCACCCTCATGGCTGCGCGGGCGCGGGCTGCGGCGCGGGCGGTGGCTCCGCAAGCTTCGGCTTTTTCCGGTCCATGATCGCGGAGAGGATCGAGCCGGCCGCGATGATGCGCTGCTGCTTGCGGTCCTTCGTGCCAGTGAGTTTTTCGGCGAGATTCTGCCGCGGCTTTTGCAGGGTGCCGGTGATGTTGAACGGCAGGCCGCGCCGGCCGTTCGCATCGGGCGGCGAAAACTGTCCGGCGATGAGTCCGTTGCGGTTCACAAAATCGGCTGGCGCGTGCAGCACGCCCACGAGATTTAGCACGCCATCGAAGCCGATCGGCCCGGTGAGCGTAACGCCGACCGGCTGGGCGGCGACATCCGCAGGTGCGAGCGTGAACTGGCCCTGCGCGACGCCGAACTGCACGGTGACATCCGAAATCTCGAAGCTCGCGATGGCCGCAATTTGCAGCACTTCGCCGATCTGCCGGAGCAGTTCGATTTCGCGGCAGTTGCCGCCTTTCAAGCTGATCGTTCCTCCGCCGGTCAGCGTATTTTTGTCCGCGCCGATGCCGGAGAATTGCGCCACGCCGCTGAGGATGCCGCCGACGCGCGGATTGGCCGCGCCCGCATCGCGCGCGGTGCTCGCGATGTTGATGTGATCGAATTTTACATCGGCAGATCCAGTCCCGCCGTCGGTCCACATCGCACTGCCGGAAAGGGTGCCGCCGCCGGTCGTCGCGGCGAGGTTGCGGACTTGCACGACTCGGCCGTCGCGGCTCACGAGGCCGGTCACGCGTTCGAGCGCGAGCCAGCCTTGGCGTGTGGCGCGCGCGATGGAAAAATTGCCGGAGAAATTTTCGCCAGTCGTTTCGTTGAGCGTCACATCAAGTCCGGTGAATGTCGCGACGGGCGCGCGCATCTTGTCGAACAGCTCGACGGTGCCGCCGACGAGAACGACGCGCGCGATGGAGACTTTCGATTGGCGCGGAGCTGGCGAGATTGGGATCGGTGCAGGCGCGGGCGGCGGAGAATTTGCGAGCGTTCTCGGCACCGGTGTGGGCGGTGTGGGTGGTTGCGCTGCGACTGTGGGCAGAGTCGTGGGCGACGGGAGCGGTGTGACTTCGTTGCGCGGGAAGCGCCATTTTCCCTGCGCATCCTCGACGAGCCGGAAGCGCGGCTGCTCGATGCGGATTTCGTGGAGCGTGAATTTTCCGCGCAGCAGCG
>JBBQJR010000118.1:0-8595 GCA_038326125.1 Chthoniobacterales bacterium | reverse complement strand
GAGGAAAAAATCCCAGCGGCCCTGCGGATTTTCCTTCGCGAGCCATTTCACGAATTGCAGCGCGCGCTCCATCATGCCGTCGGGTTTCGGGATTTCCACGAGCGGGCTCGCGTCCTCGCCCGTCGCGGCCTCGAGCCGGATTTTGCCGAGGAGCTGCCCGTCGTCCCCGGGCGACATGTTGCCGAATTTTCCGAACCAGCCGTTCGCGTAATGCACGCGGATCGCATGGATGCCGTAGCTGTTCACACGCTCGAAAAGCGGCGCGCTGTAACCCATGAGCCAGATCATGAGCTTGCCCTGCGGCGCGACCCGCGTGTCCACCGAGGCGTTCTCCACGTCCGCGGGCTTGCCTCCTTTTTCAAAGACGAAATCAATCTCCGGGTGCGGCTTGGCACGCGGATCGATCACGCTGGCGCGCGCGGTGAGTTCGTAGCGTTGCGGCTTCGGATCCTTAAATGCGAGCGGCGCATCGGCCGCGGGCAGTGCATTCAGCAGCGTGACGAATAGGATGGCGGCGGCGGACAGGAGTTTCATGGGCGGGGATTTTTTTCGGTGGTGGGATGCAGGAAGTGTGAACATGCAGGCGGCACGACGCGCAATAGCGCAGGACTCGATCTGGAACCTCTGTGAAATGCGCTCCACGGGATGAGGCGGATTTTCAACCACGGATGGCACGGATGGGCACGGATCAAGGACAGGATTTCCAGATCAGGATTCTTTCATCCGTGTTCATCCGTGCAATCCGTGGTTCCAAGCCTCCGCGCCATCCGGGTCTTTTTGCAAAGGTCTCGATCGAAGCCGCGGCATGCCGGGCGGGTCGAGCTTGTTTCGCGGGGTGAATGCTGGTTGATTGGGCGGATGCATTCCGGTCCCCGCACTGCCCCCGCTCCCGCGCACTCTCCGCGAAAATCATGAGGCGTTTTCCAAAAAAAATCGCAATCGCGGTGATCGTTGCTGGCCTCTGCGCGGCGTGGTTTTGGCCGGAGAAAATGAAGTTCTGGAAAAAGTCTCCGTCGGCGGAATCCGGCAAAAAAGCCGCCCGCCCGACGACGGCGGAAGTCGCCTCGCGCAACATCAACTTTGCCATCAGCGCCGCGGGGGAAATCACGCCGGCGGAGCAGGTCTCGGTGCGGCCCGAGGTGAGCGGACGCATTGAAAAACTGCCCGTGGACATTGGCGACAAGGTGAAGAACGGCGAGATTCTGTTCACGCTCAACGACCGGGATCTCCAGACGGAAAAGTCGCAGCGGCAGATCGAAATCGAGGGCGCGAAACTCCAGGTCACGTCCTCGAGACTCGCGATGGAAAAGACCGAAATGGCGTTCAACCGGAACAAGGATCTCTTCGCGCAAAAGCTCGTTTCGCATGAGGCGTTCGACAACAGCAGAAACGAACTTGAGACCGGGAGGAATGCGCAGGCGATCGGGCAGAACAACCTTGATCGGGCGCAGGCGGCCCTGCAGGTGGTCGAGGACAAGCTGACCTACACGAAGATCGTCGCCCCTTTCGACTGTACGATCCTCACACGGCCCGTGTCCGTCGGCCAGGCGGTGTCCGGATCGAGCGGCGTGAACAGCGGCACCGAGGTGCTCACGATTGCGGACCTCAGCGAACTCATCATCAACGCGCACATCAATCAGGCCGACGTGACGCGGATGTCTGTGAATCAAAAGGTGCAGATCGAAGTCGAGGCCGTGCCGGGGCTGAAACTTTTCGGCCGGCTCGATCGCATCGCACCGCAGGCGACGATCAAAAATGGGATCAAGGGTTTTGCCACGCGCATCATCGTGAAGAACGACGAGACGACCGGCATCCGCCCCGGCATGACGGCGAATCTCACCATCCCGCTGCAGTCGGCAGACAACGTGATCGCGATTCCGCTCGCGGCCGTTTTCACCGATCAGGGCAGCCGCTTTGCCTATGTGCGCGAGGGTGGAAAATTTGCGCGCGTGCCGATCCAGATCGGCGTGAGCGACTACGATTTTGCGGAGGTGACGAAAGGCCTCGCCGGCGGAGAAACGGTCTCGCTCGTCACGCCGGCGGAGGATGCCGGGCAGGTGCAGCAGGTCTTCGGCGCCGCTGGCAAAGCGCCCGGTGCAGGAGGAAAGGGCAGCGGCAAACCGTCCGGCGGATCTTCCTCGGGAAAGTCTGGTGGCTCCGGCAAAGGCGGGCCGCCCGGGTAGCAGACTATTGAAAAACTTCCGATGAGACAGATTGAACAACCGCGGGTAACACGGATGGCACGGATGATTCTTCCGAAAGCCCCCTATTTCCGAGTATCTCATCCGTGCCATCCGTTTCATCCGTGGTTCAATGATCCGCGTCATCCGAGTGAGGAAAGTGTTTCAACAGGCTGCTAGGGCGGCGGCATCTTGATGGCTCTCATCGAACTGCGCGGTGTCAGCAAAATCTACCATCTCGGTGGCGAGGAAATCCGCGCGCTCGACAATGTGGACCTCGACATCGAGGGCGGCGAATTCATCTCGATCATCGGCCCGTCCGGCAGCGGAAAATCCACGCTGATGCATGTGCTCGGCTGCCTCGATTCGCCGACGAAGGGCAGCTTCAAGCTCGACGGCACGGAGATTTCCACCGCCTCGATGAAACAGCTCGCGCGCATCCGAAATCAGAAAATCGGCTTCGTGTTTCAGTTCTTCAACCTGCTGCCGAAACTGAGCGTGCTGCAAAACGTCGAACTCCCGATGGTCTATGCCGGCGCGAGCGCGAAGGAGCGCCGCGACCGCGCGATGGCAGCGCTGAAACTCGTCGAACTAGACAACCGCGCGAAGCACCGGCCGATGCAACTTTCCGGCGGGCAGCAGCAGCGCGCGGCCATCGCGCGCGCACTCGTGAACGATCCGAAAATCGTCTTCGCCGACGAGCCGACCGGCAATCTCGACTCGCACACCGGCGAAACGATCCTCCGCCTTTTCCACGAGCTGAGCCGCAAAGGCCGCACCATCGCGCTCGTCACGCACGACCCGGAAATCGCCGCCGTCACGCCGCGAAGAATCGAAATCCGCGACGGAAAAATCGCGACCAATGTGGACGCACGGCTCGCCGGGCAAGTGGACGGTCCGAAGTTTGAAATCCACGCGAAACCCGCAGCGGGACCCACGCGGCAGGAACCATCCGCCCCGGACGCATGACCCGGACTGCCATGCCGGGCGCACCCCTTGACCCGGCAAGAGCGAAAAACTAAATTCGCGCCATGAACTACCGAGAGCGCATCACGATTGACCCGCGCATCCGCAGCGGGAAGCCCTGCATCCGGGGCACGCGCATCACCGTGGCGGATGTCTTTGACTATCTTGGCGGCGGCATGACGATTCCCGAGGTGCTGGACGATTTCCCCGACCTCACTGCCGATGACATTCAGGCTTGCTTTGCGTTCGCTGCTGACCGCGATCGCCGGCTGAACGTCGTCCCGCATGAAGCTGCTCTTTGATGAAAACCTCTCGCCAAAGCTGCCCCGCTTGCTGGCGACACTTTTCCCGGGCAGCGTGCATGTCCGCGAGTGCGGGCTGCGGGGAATTTCTGACGAGAACGTCTGGGAATATGCGCGCGCCAACGGCTTCATCATCGTCTCGAAGGACTCCGATTTTCAGCAGCGCAGCCTGCTTTACGGACACCCGCCAAAAGTCGTCTGGCTCCGCCTTGGCAACTGCACCCAGCAGCAACTCGTCCGGCTTGTCACGGCTCACGAGCGGGACATCCGCGCGCTCGACGCGGATCCTTTTGAGACGGTTCTCGTCCTTTCGTAGCAGCGAGAAGCCTTCCCGCATTCCGCGATCCGCGTTCGCATGAACTGGTTCAACGCCGTCACCGTCGGGCTGCTGGAGATCCTCTCGAACAAGTTCCGTTCGCTGCTCACGATGCTCGGGATCATCCTCGGCGTGTCGAGTCTCGTCGCCATGTCCGCGCTCACGAAGGGCATGGAAAACGGGATGAAGGAAGCGCTCATCGCCATCGGCGGTTTGGAAAAGGTGCGCATTGATGAGCAGGACATCCCGGTGTGGCAGCAGCACCTCGCCGACCAGGCGGTGGGCACGACGATGAACGACGTGTATGCGCTCGTCCACAGCGCGCCGCTCGTCACGATGGTCGTGCCGGAGATGCGCGTGCGAAACATCACGCTCACGCTCGGCGCGAAGAGCATCAACCCGTGGAATTTCATCGGCACCTGGCCCAACGCCGTCGAGCTGAACCAGCATGTGATCGAGTTTGGCCGCATGTTCAACGAGTTGGACGAGGAAAATGCGCGCAACGTCTGCGTCATCGGCACCGCGGTGCGCGACGCGCTTTTCGGCGCGCCCGAGCTGGTCGGTCGCGTGATTAATCCGGTCGGCGAATTCATCAATGTCGGCAGCCAGCGGTTCAAAATCATCGGCATGTTCGAGCACTACGAGAGCGAGCAGGATAAAAAAGTGCGCGAGCTGCAGGCGGACAAGCCGGCGGAAATCAAAAGCGGTCCTGAGCGGAGCAAAGGCTACGGCAGCAAGAGCGGCAGCCGCTCGGCGGGCGGCTTCGTTTTCGATCTAAAAAACAACACGGTGTACATTCCGCTGAACACGATGTGGCTGCGCTTCCGCGCGGCCGCGGGCTCGCCGACCGGCAGCGGCGGAGTGTCGCAGAGCGCCAGCAAAGGCGGCGTCACCGCGACCGCCAGCACGAGCACGGCGGACTTTGTCCCCGACCCGCGGCTCTCCACGCTCTCAATCAAAATCGCCGACATCGACAAAATGGACGAGGCGCTGCAGCAGGCGAAAAACGTCCTGATGCACTCGCACAAGGGCATCGAGGATTTCTCGTTCCGCACGCAGGAGAACTGGTCCGAAGGAATCACGCAGGCCATCAGCAATGCGCGCATGAGCGGCGGCATCATCGCGGCGATCAGCCTGCTCGTCGGCGGCATCGGCATCATGAACATCATGCTCGCGAGCATCACCGAACGCGTGCGCGAGATCGGGATCCGCAAGGCGATCGGCGCGACCTTTTCCGACGTGTTCACGCAAATCCTCGTCGAGAGCGTGGTCATCGCGATCCTCGGCGGACTGGCCGGACTCTTCACCTCAAACATGCTGGTGAAGCTCCTCGTCGCGATGTCGCCGACGGAAAACACGCCGGTGATCACAGTGGAAAGCATGCTGCTCGCGTTCGCGTTCAGCGTGGGTGTCGGCGTGCTTGCGGGACTTTTCCCGGCGATCAAGGCGGCAAAGCTGAATCCAATCGAGGCGCTGCGCTACGGCTAGCGCGGCGCGAAAGGATGAGAAGGACGATGGTTTTGGCCGCGGTCATGTGGTCGAGGAAAATGCGGAGCATGCGCGGATGCGTCACGCCGGGAATCGCGCGGCGGACGCCGCGCGGTGCAGCTTTCCTTATGCGATCCAGCGAGGGATTGCGGACGGGCGCCGTCGAACCGGGTATTCATCTAAGAACACTGGCGAGGTGCGGTTGCCCCGGCGTGTTTGAAAGACGAATGAGCGTAAATTTTGCAATGTCCCGACGAATGCTGATGCTGCTGGCGGGAGCGCGTTTTTTTTGCGTCGTCACTGGCGCGGCGGAAAATGCGGCGGAGCAGCCGGGCTCGGCGATTTACCGGAAGGAGTGCGCGAGCTGCCACGGCAAGAAGGGCGAGGGCGTGGCGGGCAAGCACGACGAACCGCTCGTCGGTCGGCGGAATGTCGCGGCGCTCGCGAAATACATCGCGAAGTCCATGCCGGAGGACAAGGAGGGCACGATCGTCGGCAAGGATGCGGATGATGTGGCGGCGTATATCTTTGACTCGTTTTACTCGCCGGTGGCGCATCTGCGGAACAATCCGGTCCACGAGGATCTGTCGCGACTCACGGTCGAGCAGTATCAGAATTCTGTAGCGGATTTGATCGGGCGATTTCAGGGCGGGTTTGATCGGGCGTTTGGAAAAACGCATGGGCTGAAGGGGCGATACAGCGGGAGATTTCCGGTGATCATCGGGCCGATCCTGAAGCCGCGCGGCGACGTGGAACGCGGCGAACGAAACAAGAAGGAACGCACGAGCTACGAGCAGACGGACAAGGTGATTTCATTTCACTGGGCCGCGGAGAGCCCGGACACCAACCGGCTGCGACCGGATGATTTCACGACGCGATGGGACGGATCCATCTTCGCGCCGGAGACGGGAATGTATGAGTTCATCGTGAAGACGGAGAACGGTGTGCGCCTTTACGTGAACAACCCGCGCGAGCCGCTGATTGATGCGTGGGTCACGCCGGGGCCGACGGTGCGCGAGGAAAAGAAGAGCATCTTCCTAATCGGCGGGCGCGCGTATCCGATTTCGCTCGAGCATCTCAAGTTTCAGGAAAAGAGCGCATCCGTGGAGTTGCACTGGAAGCCGCCGCACGGGCGGCAGGAACTCGTGCCGGAGGAAATGCTGGAGCCGCAGAGCCGCGCGACGACGATGGTCGCGGCGACGCAGTTTCCGGCAGACGATCGCAGCGACGGTTACGAACGCGGCACGACGATTTCCAAGGAATGGGATCAGGCGACGACACAGGCGGCGATCGAGGTGATGTCGTACGTAGTGACGAATCTCGACGGTCTCGCGGGGACGAAATCCGGCGCGCCCGATCGGCCGGCGAAGCTGCGGGATTTTGCAAAGCGATTCGTCGAGACGGCGTTCCGGCGTTCACTCGACGACGAGCAGCGGAAGGAATTTGTCGATGAGCTTTTCGACACCGCGCCGTCGCCGGAGAGCGGCGTGAAACGCGCGGTGCTGCTCGCGCTGAAGTCGCCGCGCTTTCTGTATCCTGTGCTCGCGAATGGCGACAAGACGGACGATTTTGCCGCGGCTTCGGAACTCGCGCTCACGCTCTGGGATTCGATCCCCGATGCGGCGCTCGCGCGGACGGCTGCCGAGGGAAAACTGAAGACGAAAGAGCAGATCGCCTCGGCGTCGCGTCGCATGATCGGCGACCCGCGCGCGAAGGCGAAGCTGCGCGGATTTTTCCGGCATTGGCTGGAGCTGGAGCGCGCGGAAAATTCGCAGAAGGATCCGAAGGCGTTCCCCGGCTTCGACGCGACGATGCTCGCGGATTTGCGCGAATCGCTCTGGCGCTTCCTCGACGAGACGGTGTGGAGCGACACGTCCGACTACCGCCGCCTGATCAATGCGGACTATCTGTGGCTGAACGAGCGGCTCGGAAAATACTACGGCAAGCCGGTGCAGGGCGCGGATTTTCAACGCGTAAATTTCGAGCCGGGCCAGCGCGCGGGCATCATCACGCATCCGTATCTGCTCGCGCTGCACAGCTACAGCCGCGCGACTTCGCCGATTCACCGCGGCGTGTTTTTGAGCCGCAGCGTCGTGGGACTTTCGCTGAAAAATCCGTCGGTCGCAGTGTCGTTCGACAACCAGAAATTCGATTCGTCGCTCACGATGCGCGAGAAAGTCACGCAACTCACGAGCAATGCCTCGTGCGCCGTGTGCCACTCGATGATCAATCCGTTCGGCTTCAGCCTCGAGCATTACGACGCCGTCGGCCGCTGGCGCGAGCAGGACAACAAAAAACCGGTGAACACGCTCGCGGAATTCGACACCGATGACGGGCGCGCGGTGAAGCTCAGCGGACCGAAGGATATCGCCGACTATTGCGTGGGCAGCCCGAGCGCGCATCGCACGTTTGTGCGGCAGCTTTTTTTCCACATCGTGAAACAGTCGCCGCTCGCTTTTGGCGAACGCACGCTCGACGACCTTCGCGAACAGTTTGAAAAGAACGGCTTCAACATCCAGAAACTGCTCGGCGACGTCGCCACCGTCGCCGCCATGCACGCGCTCACCCCGCCGCCGCAGAAAGTCGCGGAAAATTCACCCGCAGCGCGCTAAACTGCGCGCAGCTCCAACCATTCACACATTGCCATGATGCACCTCAACCGCCGCCAATTCCTCCGCAACCTCGGGGTCTCCGCCGCCGCGCTGCCATTCCTCGCGGGCCTGCCCTCGCTCACCGGCGCGCCGCTTCCGCAGCGCCGGCAGCGGCTCATCATCATGTTCTCGCCGAATGGCACGCTGCCCGATGAGTTCTGGCCGGACGCCGCGGGCGATCTCGCTTTCAAGTCCATCCTCGAACCGCTCGCGCCGTTCAGGGATCGCACGATGATGCTCAAGGGCGTCTTCAACAAAGTCCGCGGCGACGGCGACAACCACATGCGCGGCATGAGCTGTCTGCTCACGGGCTCCGAGCTGCTGCCCGGCAACATCATGGGCGGCGGCGGAAATCCCGCCGGCTGGGCGGGCAGCATCTCGATTGATCAGGAGATCAAAAATTTCCTCCAGAGCAAACCGGAGACAAAGACGCGCTTCGGCTCGGTGGAGTTTGGCGTCGCGGTGCCGAACCGCGCGGACCCGTGGACGCGCATGAGCTACCTCGGCGGGAACCAGCCCGTCGCGCCGATCGATGATCCGTACCGGATGTTTGAGAAGCTCTATGGCCAGATGAAGGACAAGGACTCGCTCGTGAGCATCCTCGACGACGTGAGCGCGGACCTGAAGCGCGTCTCCGCAAAGCTCAGCGCGCGCGACAAGCTCATGCTCGAACAGCACGTCACGCTCGTGCG
>JBBQJR010000117.1:0-8618 GCA_038326125.1 Chthoniobacterales bacterium | reverse complement strand
ACGGCCCACTGAAAATTGCGGCCCGTGTCGTCGTCCTTGATCTCCGGCCGGCGCACGATGCGCGCGTGCTTTCCCTGGCCGTTCGTCGCCATCGGCTGCTCTTTTTCGGCGTCCGCGAGATGCCCGGCCTGCTCGAGTTCCGCCACGAATTCCATCTCGGGACCCGAACGCGGCTCGCCGAATTTCCGCGCGCGATCGCCGGCCTGCTCGAATGCGCCGAGCATGTCCTCGCGGAATTGTTTCTTCACCGCCGCCATCAGCACCGCGGCGCGCTGCGGGTCAGCCGCGGCGTGCTTCACCTCGGCGAGAAGTTCCGCGTTCGTGCCGCCGAGTTTTTTCATCGCGCGCCGCCACACCATGGCGCGCTCGACGTTCGCGAGGTCCGCCTCGGCAACGGGCACAAGCGCCTCGGCGGTGGAAAATTTTCCGTCGAGCGTCGCGAGCGCGAGCTTCAGCCGCTCGGCCATTTTCTTCACTGAATCCGGGCTGAGCACGTCGCCATTCATCCCGAAATCCAGCACGCGTACCGTGAACGGCAGCTTCTCGTGCTTCAGCTCTGCGGGCAGCTTTGATTTCACGAAAAGCCCGCGCGGCTTGAAAAGATTTTCGTGGAACGACACGGCCTCGTCGGTGTCCGCGTCCTTCTCGCGCAGGAAAACCAGCTCCGCGTCGCGATGATTTTCCGTGAAGTTCCGCGTCTCGCCCTCCTCGAAACTCAAGAAGCTCTCGACCTGTTTTTCGTCCGTGATGAACTGCCCGACGAGCATCACGATGATGCCGAAGTGCGTGAGCTGGATGCCGAATTTCTGAAAGCTGAACTGGAACCGTTTGAAGTGCGCCGCGAGCAGATTCACGAAGAGCAGCCCGCCGAGCAGATGCCCGCCGGGAAAAATCGGCGGCACCCACCAGTCGTCGCCCGCGTGGCGCACGACGAGGAACGACTTGAACCAGCGCACCTGCGCATTCCACAGCCCCTCGGGCGACTGCGCGATGCTCCCGAGAAAAACGAGCGCCACGGAAAACCCGAGGAGCCAGAGCGTGAGCCGAAGTGAACTGAGCAATTTCCAGAACGAGGACATTAAAAGGAATGGGGAACCGCGGATTGGGGCCGCGGATGACGCGGATTTTTTACCACGGATGACACGGATATCGCGGATGGGATTTTTTCAATCCGCCGGCCTGTGAAAGAAAGTCTGTAAGGTATCCACGAGAGGCACGAAAGTACACGGAAAAGCAGCGGCTTCCGCGTTCCTCCATATTCTCCGTGGAACCTTTTTCCATTTCTACACGGCGGAATTTTTACACAGGCCCTCGGATTGAAAAAATCCCATCCGTGTCGATCCGTGAAATCCGTGGTCAAACATCCGCGCGATCCGCGTGGCACGGATTTTCGGGCGGGGCTGGTGTGCCGTTTCATTTGCCGGGAAGGATGCGGGCGAACGAAACGAACGCCGCGCGCGCCGCCGCGACGGCGGGTTCGTCGCCGAGGAGCTTCAGGAAAAACCACTGCCCTTCGTGCGGCACGATCGCGCCGGTGAGCGCGCGCTTTTCGTTCTTCAAATCCACAATCACCGAGCCTTCCGGCGCACCGGCGAGTGGCTGCGCGAACTTCGCGATTTCATCGTCGGGGATGTCCGCGAGTTTGAGCTGCCGCCGCCAGCGCTTCACATTTTCCACCGTGCCGCCCGTCGCGCTCGGGAAGACGCTCACCATCACGTCGGCCTTCGCGCCGTCCTTTTCCGGCACGGAAAATTTCGCCTGCTGCATCGGGCCCGGCGCGACTTCCTTCCAGCCCGCCGGCACTTCGCCCGGCCAGCCCGCTGGTTTCTCCGACGGAAGATTTCCGGCCGGCGGGGCGGTATTCGCGGTCGCCGCCTCGGGAAATTTCACCGATTTCAGGAACTCGAAAAATGCGGGCTTCTGCGCCGTGACCGCTGCATCCGGGCCTTGGATTTTGAAAAACAAACTGCCCTCCGGACGATGCGTGAATGCGACGACGAAGCGGTTCCGCTTCTCGCCCTTCTCGTCCGCAAACTCGAACATCATCCCGCGCCCGCCCGCCACCGGCACCTCGGTGAGCAGCTTCGTGGCGGCCGCTTCCTCGAGCGGCTCCTGCCCGCGCACTTGCCGCCACATGTTCACGAGCACGGTTTCTTTGCCCTCCATCGAAGTGAGCGCGGTGATCGCGACGGACGCTTCGCCCGCAGCAAAACGCCCGACATTCGCCGCATCCGGGCCCGCGTCTTTCCACCCCGCCGGCAGCGTCCACGTGAGCGCGGGTCGCCAGATTTCCTCGCGGCGTTCAGGCGCGGTGGACGCGGGCGTTTCCGTCTCCGCAGATTTCGACGGGACAAATGGGCGATCCTTCGGGGCGTCGTACACGCGCGCAGTCTTGCGCTCACAGCCGGCGAGAGCGGCGGCGAAGGCGAGGGCGCAGAGGAGAGGAGTGGTCTTCAAAAGGGAGATGGCGTAACCCGCGGGCGGCGGGTCAACCCGGGCGGGGCCGGGCTTCTTAGCGATCCTCCGGCGAAGCGCAAGGGCGACTCCGCTACCGCGCAGTGATCACTTCCAGCGTGCGCGCGAGATTTTCCTCCACCGAGCAGCGCGCGGCCTTTTCCAAAAGCCGCGGCCGCACCGCCGCACGCCGCGCCGGATCAGACCACGACGCGAGCGCGGCCGCGATGGCACGAGTGTCGCCCGGTGCGACCACATCGCCGTCCAGACCGGGCTCGATGATTTCCGCAAAACCGTTCGCCGTCGTCGTGATGACCGGCAGCCCCGCGGCGAGCGCCTCGATGCACGCATTGGAAAACGGATCGTAAATCGTCGGCAGCACGAAGACATCCGCCGCCGCGAACGCCGTGCGCATTTTCTCCGCGGGCAGCGCGCCGAGGAATTTCACGCGCCTCGACGCTGGCAGCCCGCGCTGTTCGCCCCGGCCACCGCGTCCGGCGACCAGCAGCGTCGCGGGAATGGCGAGCGCATTCACCGCGGTGATGACGTGGCGCAGGCCCTTGCGCTCCCACCCGCTGCCCGCGAAAAGCGCGACAAAATCCGCGGGCGCGAGGCCGAGTTCCGTACGCATTTTTTCCCGCGCTCCGGGCTCAGCGGCATGCGTCGGCACACCGTTGTGGACCACATGCACCTGCTCCGCGGCGGTGCCGTAAAAGCGGATGATCTCGTCTTTCACCATCCGCGAATTCGCGATGACGCGATGCGCGCCGCCCGTGAAAAGCGCGCACTCGATTTCCAAAATCTCGCGGTGCTTCCGCTGCAAGTTGCGGAACCATCCGCGCCACGCCGGCTCAAACGCGCGCCGACGCTCCAGCCACGCCGCATGCACGCCGTCGCCCGCGCGGTACACGTCGCAGGCCCAGACGCGCTCGAGGCTGAAAAGCACGTCCCAACCCCCACTCGCACGCCGGTCCTCCAGCCGATCCGCAAATTCCTCCGGCGATTTCCCCGCGACGACGACCCGCTCGTGCGGCCACACGCCGTCCGGCCACTCGCCTCCGCAAATGAGCACCGTCTCGTGTCCCGCCGTGCGCGCCGCCTCGGCAAAACGAAAAAGGTAGGACTCCGCCCCGCCACTCGCGGAATAGCCACGCCGCACGAGGCCGATTTTCATGACTTACGCAGGTGGAGAAGTGTATTCACGTCCCGAGCATCGCAACTCACGCCGCTCCGCGCAATCGGTGGTTTTGACCCGCTCCATCGCCGGAAAGTGCAAGGCATTCTCCCGAAAAAGAGTTCGGCCCCCCGCAACCGAATGGCTACGGAGGGCCGATGTTCCCCCCAGAACAGTTTATAAATCTTCGCATCCGTTTCCGAACGCTGGATGGAGATTAGGCTCCCTCCCAAAAAGACGCAAGAGCAATTTTAGATTTTTTCATTCGTGCAGAGAAAAACTTCAATCGCTGGCTTCGATAAGAATTCGTGCTCATTGGCCGCGTGAATTTCCCCGGCAATTTCCCCCGGACTGGGGTTCGACGGACTGCGAAAAGATCCCAGCGTTTTACAGCCTGATCGTCTTGATACGCGGGGCGTAGGGCGACCATGACGTCACATGTGATCAAACTGTTTTTCGGCCCTGCGGAGGAGCGTTGAAAGACGCACGTCGAGAGCGGTCGCGATGCGGCACAGGTTCACAAAAGTAGGCCGCCGCAGGTGGCGCTCGATCAGGGAGAGCGAGGTGGCATGAAGCCCCGTGAGTCCGCCGAGATCCTCGTAATTCACGCCACGCTCCTTGCGCTTTTGCGTTAGGAGATCGACAACGGCAGCGGCGATTTTGTCGGCGTCATGTCGCTTCACTGCGCCACCATGCGGGCGGCTGGCAGCCGATTCCTACCTGACTAAAGTCTGGATTTCATCCACTCTCCACTTGTGTGGACGGAACTCTCCGCTAAAATGCGCAATCGCCCGCCCACACCCCATGAAAACCCACCACCTTGCCATCGCCGCCAGTCTCGCAGCCGTGCGGATCGCGTTTGGGCAAAGCGGCACCTCGACGACGGACCCAAAGCTTCCGAGCATCAATTTCTAAATGCTTAAAAGCTGGAAGCTCGACCTTGGAGATCACTCACTGTTTTTGAACCGGGTGGCCCCGCCGATCTTTCCTGCCGCCCCGCTTCCTGCGCCGGAAGAGCCGGGGCCAGTTCTCACGCCAGGACAAAGGCCGGCGCTCGAAAAACGTGAAGCGAAGAAGTCGGCGACACTCTTGCTGCAAGCCACCGTTGATGATCGCCAGCTTTCCGAGTTGAACTGGTCGGATGAGCACGGTTCGTATCGCGCTTTTTCCAACATCGACTTCAACTATCTCCCCGCGCTCGGCGGGATCGAAACTCCCGAGTTCAGTCACCTTTTGATGATTGTTGTTCGAAACGACACCCGCACGGGACGGGCGCAAGATGATCGTGCGCCGGGCAACGAAAGTTCGAAAAATGATGTTCGCCCGGCCATTCCCCCGGCAGCGGCAAATTTCAACCCCGCACGCTCGGAGTATGTGGTGGTTGAAGACGAAACCCACCCTTCGCCACCGATCCAGGACTTAGCCGCTCTCGACGCGCTGCACGTTTATTTCGATGCCAACAAGCAGGGCCTTGCTGAGGACTATGCCAAGCGCGAGGCGGCACGAATCGGCCAGGAAAAGCGGACAAAGGAACCGTCGCCGCGACCGAAAGATACCATCATCAATTATTGGATCGGAGAGGGCGCGACACGCACGCTGGGCAAACCGAACCGGAGAAACCAGCCATGAAGCGGCGGATTCTCAGCCTCGTTAGTTCATGGGCGCTGGTGTTGGCAGCCTGCGCGCAAAGCGCGGAGGACCCGAACGAAGGGAGTCGCTTAATCCCGCTGGGAGATGATGCCTATGCGTTCACCTGGTGGGCGCGCGCGGGCTCTTACTATCTCGTGGATGTTTCAGACGATTTGACCACATGGAACTACCTTGATGAAGTCATGGTCGGCCTTGGCGGTGTCTCATCGCCCGTGTATTTTTATGCCACGGACCGCCTGTTCGTGCGGTTGAACACCGATCCCTTCAATACAGACCGTGATGGCGATGGCCTGCCGGATGGCTGGGAAGTCCTCCACGGTCTGAATCCGGGCGACCCGAGTGACGCCTTATCGCTGGCTCCCGGCGGCATCACTTATCTCCAGAAGTACCTGCTCGGTCTGAATCCCGATGTCGCGGACACCGACGGCGATGGCGCGGATGACGGCACGGAACTGGCCAACAACACCGATGCGAATTCTGACCAATCGCACCCTCCCGTCTGGCGGACTGCCTATCGGCAGATGCAATACGACTTCGATGACTATCCTGCGGATCAAGGTGGCCGTCGCGGAACGCTCTACGAGTATCCTTCGTGGGATGCCGGTCTCGATCAATACCTTGATCTCTCGAGCGAAATCGCGTGGACGGCACTCTCGAGCCGGCTGACGGCCGATCTCCCATTCCCGGACACCAAACCTTCCGCGACGGACGCCTTGGGAACGGCCAGTGGCAGTGCAGGTTTGATTCCCGACCCGCCCTGCTACCACGCCATGCTTTATCACGAGCGGGCGTGGCTGGAAGTAAAACCCGCCGCTACCGAAGCCATCACGAAAACTGTGCTGAAGGTAACCGAGCGGACAGTTGACCAAGGTGTTACCAATACTACAGTAGAAACCCTAACCGTAACAATCGCAGCCGGGCAAACTCTTTCCCCATCGATCGACCTGACCCCGGCTTTCACGACCAATCCCACCGGCAATACCGCCCACTCGGAACAGGTCACGTTACGCCTCCTGCCGGTGGAGGTAAACTGTCCCGAACTCTATATGTTCTCCGGCCACAGCGGCGACAAGGTGGAGCTTAGCAAAGTGAGTGGCATTGTTTGTGAGTGGAAACTGAAGACGGCGGTACCTGCTATTGGAACGTTCAATCATCCTGCCGATTCTGCGTGCAGTTTCACGGCAACGGCACCAGGGAAAAATGCGATTCAACTGTTAGTAGGTGGCAATGTCGCTTGGGAAAAGCCCATTGAGGTTCAGGATTTGAAAGCCAGGACGGCGTGGGGTGCTGAGGCAGTGGATATGTCCGGCATGAGCGGAGTGATGAGGAATCCACCCACCACCGGACCCCCACTAACACAAATTCTAGGTGTAACCTACCATCATTCTGCCAATGCAGGTGATGGTGTCGCCGAAATTCTGCGCATTCAACGGGAACACAAAGCCGAGGGGTTTCCTTACAATCTGCCTGTCATCTTGGGCGGTCACGAGAATTGGGGTGACATCGGGTATCATTTCGTGATGACGAAAGATGGGACAGTTTATGTTGGCCGGGAACTAGAGGCGGCCCCAGGCACCTTTGGTGGTCCCTATACGCTGGGAGCAGATGTAAAGAACAACAACACAGCAGCAGGCATCGGCATATGCATGCTTGGAAATTACGATACAGAAGCCTTCTCTCAGACTCATCAAAAAAATTTAGAGAAGGTTCTTACCGCTATTTGCCGCCGCTACAAACTAACGACTTCCACCTTATCCTACCACGCTGCGCGCTCTGTTACCCAGCCAACTACACATTGTCCGGGTGCAAATGTAATCCCTAAATCACAGGAAATCGCAGACCATGTGCGACAATATTTCAAATGAAAAAGATAATTATAATCACTGGTCTCGGTTGCTTTGTCCTATGCCTGTCTATCGTTTTTGTTATGCGCGCGCCAAATCCGGGCAATAAATCATCGCTTCTAAAAGGGATCAGCAATTCTCAAGTCGTGCCCGCCATTATGAAGACGAAGGTCGGCGAAAGCAAAGTGATCCCGCTTGAGGCAGCCTTGCCAACAAACTCCAAGGTCTTCTATAAGCCTGAGGATTTCAGCAATGCAACCACCGATCAGGCGACGATGGAGTTTTACTCCAAACTCAGAAATTGGACCGATCTTGGGACAGTTCGTACCACAGAAAAAAATACCCAGCAGCTTTGGCTGGGGGATCGAATGGTATTTGAGGCAAAGGTCATCCAACAAGTCAGAACAATGTCCGACGATGGAACAGTCGTTTTAGCGGCGGTCACAGAGGATATACTACAACCTGTGGCCGAAGAGAAATTAAGAAATTCCGAATTGCGAAGCTGTATTTGGGCAGTGGATGCCCGGGGCCGCGCGAAGCGCATCTCGCCGCCAAATACGAGTGGCGCGGCACCACTGATTTCTCGCGACGGCAAACAAGTTGCCTTTGCGGGAGCCATCAATGAAGGAAACTTGCTTTTTCAAGCGACGCAAATCTTCGTGGTCGATCAAAAAAGCGGGGAGTATCGTAGTTTTCGCAGCAGTGAGCACTTAGACGACTACAAAGTTTTCCCTGCGGAGTGGGCCGAAGGGGGAAAAGTCTTAAAGGTAATCGAAGATTGGGGCGAAACCGGAGGACACATGGTTATGAGGCAAATACGCCTCGAATAGCGCCGTCTTGGCATCCTCGGCCGCGTGTGGGTTGCGTGCTATAACGGGTTCGATGCACTGCGCTCACTCAGCGTCGCCCGCACTTAACCGTGCGCATCCTGCGATCCGTTTCCACCCCCTCTACTACCTGCGGCTCTCACGCTGGGTTTGCACGAGCTGCTATGCACAAAAAGGGGCGGCCTGAAGGCCGCCCCTTTAGTGATTTTACCAGCCGGTGGATTGAAATCCGAATGGTCTTAGTTTTTCCCAGCGGGCTCGTGATCAGGCGCCGCGTTACCCGCGGCCTCGTCGCGCTCTTTCATCGCGGCTTTGCGCGAGAGCTTGATTTTGCCGCGCTCGTCCACGCCGAGGACTTTCACCCAGATCATGTCGCCCATCTTCACCACGTCTTCGACGCGGTTCACGCGGCGGTCGGCGAGTTCGCTGATGTGGCACATGCCGTCCTTGCCGGGGAGGATTTCGACGAAGCAGCCGAACTCCTTGATGTTCACGACGGGCGCGTGGTACATCTCGCCGATGGTGACTTCCTTGGTCATGCCATTGATGATCTGTTTGGCGCGGGCCATGGCGTCGGGGTTGTTCGAGTAGATGCGGATGCTGCCGTCGTCCTCGATGTTAATCTCTGCGCCCGTCTCGGCGACGATGCCCTTGATGGTCTTGCCACCG
>JBBQJR010000116.1:0-8644 GCA_038326125.1 Chthoniobacterales bacterium | reverse complement strand
CGGCGACTTCTGAGTCGCCGCGGTGGCATCGCAGCGACTCAGAAGTCGCCGCTCCCAGCGGCTCCCGCTGTTTTTCCTGGCTGGCCGATACAGTAGATCGCCTTGTCGGTGCGCAGGAAAAGCTGGCCGTCGCTCAGCGCGGGCGACGCGTAAACAGGTTCGCCGAGATCGTTCGTGGCCACGGTCGCGAATTTTTCCGAGGGCTTCACGACGCGGCACACGCCCGCGTCATTCAGGAAATAGAGAAGCCCGCCCGCGGTGACGATGGACGCGTGGCTGCGGCCGAATTTTTCCTGCCACACGATGTCGCCCGTGCGCGCGTCGAAGGCGTGCGCAAAGCCGCGATCATCGGTGACGAGGAACCAGCCGCCCTCGACGATGGGCGACGGAACGTAGGAGACGCCGGCGGCGTTGTGATGATGCCAGACGACGTGCGTGCCGGTCACGTTGCCGCTGCCATCCGGACGAATCGCCATGATGTGATGATCGGGAAATCCGCCCGTGATGTAAAACAGGCCCGTCTTTTCCGAATACACCGGCGAGGCGACAAACTGATCCGTCGGCCCATCCACGATCCACAGCAGCTTGCCCGAATCCGGATCGTAGCTCGCGATGCATTTCGATCCGCTGAGCACCATCTGCGTGCGGCCCGCGGCTGCGCGGATGAGCGGCGTGCAATAGCTGCGCGTGTGGTTTGGGCGCGCGATGCGCCACAGCTCGCGGCCGTCCGTGCGCGCGAGCGCGACGATGTAGCCGTCGCCGTCGTGATCGCAGTTCACGATCACCTTGTCTTGGTACAGCAGCGGCGTGCTGCAAAATCCGTGGACGCTCGAGAAAATGCCGGGGCGCTTTTGCCAGAGCATTTTGCCATCGAGGGCGAAGGCGGAGACGACGACTTCCTTGCCGTCCAGAAACGTGCAGAACACGCGCTCGCCGTCGCACGCAGGCGTGGAGGAAGCGTGGCTGTTTTCGCGGTGGATGCGCTCGATGGGGGCCTGCACGACCGTCTGTTTCCACAGCAATTTCCCAGTCGCGCGATCGAGGCAGAGGAGGTCGCGCTCCTGCGTGTCCGGCATGGCGGCGACGGTGAAAAGTTTCGCGCCAAACACGATCGGCGAGGCGTGCCCTTCACCGGGGATTTCGGTGCGCCAGACCACGTTCTCGGTCTTGCTCCACGTCGTCGGAAAGGCGCGCTCGGCGCTGCGTCCGTCGCCGCGCGGCCCGCGCCACTGCGCCCAGTCTTCGGCGGCGAGGGGGCTTGCGAGGAGGACGGGAGCGAGGAGAAAAGTGAGACGGACGGACATGGCGGGACGTGGTGGTTTCGGTGCGGCAGGGACAAGCCCGCGCGGCGCGCGCTTCTTAGTTTGCGTGCGCCGTTTGTGGTGCGTGGAGTTTTTTGTTGCGCGCGCCAGCCGCGTGCGCGCAAAGGCACGCCGATGTCCGCGCCGCTCACCGAAATCATCCGCACCGAAATTTCCGCGGGCGGGCCGATGCCGTTCCGGCGTTTCATGGAGCTCGCGCTCTATCATCCCGCACTCGGCTACTACGCCTCGGGCCGGGCGCGCATCGGGCGCGGCGGGGATTTTTTTACGAACGTGAGCGTGGGTCCGCTTTTCGGCCGGCTGCTCGCGCGGCAGCTCGCGGAGATGTGGCAGGCGCTCGGCGCACCGGCGGAATTCGTGATCGCCGAGCAGGGCGCGCACGGCGGCGATCTCGCTGCGGATGTGCTCGGCGGTCTGCGGGATTTGGCTCCCGCGTGTTTCACCGCGGTGCGCTGCAAAATCATCGAGCCCTTTCCGAAACTCGAGGCGCGGCAGCGCGCGCGGCTCGGCGAGTTCGCGGAGAAAGTGGATTGGCGTCGCGCGCTGCGCGACCTGCGCATCGAGCATGGTGTGCATTTTTCCAACGAGCTGCCGGACGCCTTCCCCGTGCATCTCGTGAAATGGATCGGCGGCGCGTGGCGCGAGCAGATGGTCGTCACGCAGGAGGATCGTTTTGTGTTCGCGGACGGTCCCGCGCTGTCGGGCGAACTGCGCGAAGCCTGCGCGCGGATTCCAGGCCCGCTGCCGGATGGCTACACGACCGAGGTGAACCTCGCCGCGGCCGCGTGGATTCGCGAGGTGGCGGCGACGCTGGAGCGCGGCTTTGTGCTCGCGGTGGACTACGGTTTTCCGCGCGCGGAATATTACGCGCCGGGCCGCACGGCGGGGACGCTCTCGGCGTACGCGGACCATCGCCGCGAAGCCGACCTGCTCGCGCGACCGGGCGAAATCGATCTCACCGCGCATGTGGAATTTGACAGCCTGATTGACGCGGCGGCGGGCGCGGCCCTGCGCTTGGAAGGATTCACCGATCAGCATCACTTCACCGTCGGGCTGGGCGCAGAGCACTTCGCGGATGGCGCGAATGCCGGCGAGCGCCGCGCGTTTCAGACGCTCATGCACCCGCAGTTTATGGGCACGTCGTTCAAGGTCGTGGCCTTTTCCAAAGGCCTCGCGCCTGCGGTTTCGCTCGCCGGTTTTCGTTTTGCGCGGACACCGGCGGGAGCGTGAAAAAAACTCACGGCGCTTTTTTCGGCGCGGCTTTCGGTGCGGGCGTCAGCGTGTTCGCGCGAGACTCGCGTTTCACCTGCAGGATGAGGTCCTCCTCCTCGCGCAGGAGCGTGCCGCCGCGTGCGAGCTTGATGAACTCGGCCGCCTGCGCGGAATCGCCGGACGCCTGCAGGAAGATGCCGAAATACAGCGCGGCTTCCGGCTCGCGCAGCTCGGCGGCGGGAAAGGCGCGCAGCACTTCGAGCGCGTCGAAAACGCGATCCTGCAAAAAGAGCGAGAGCCCGTACGTGACCGCGCAGGTGATGTCTTTCGGGCGCTCCCGGAACAGCTCGGCGGCGAGCTGGTCGGGGCCTCCCTCTTCGGTGCGGCGCAGCAGCGAGAGGCGGATGAAGTTGTTCCGCGCGCCCGCATTTTTCGGACGCGCTTTCACGATGAGGCGGCTCAGCCGGTGCATCTCGGCGGTGTTGCCGGATTTTTTGGCGATGGCCCAGAGCGCGTCGAGCACCCAGAGCGGCGTGCGCTCATCGGCGGAAAGTTTTCGCAGCGTGAATTCCGCGCGCGCGTCCCAGCGCCACGCCTGCGCGAGCCGCACGAGCATCGAGAGGCGCTCGGGTTTCTCGCGGCACTCCGCGATCGCGCGGCCCCACGTGGATTCCGCCGCGACCACGTTGCCGAAATTTTCCAGCGCGTGCGCGAGATGCGCGAGGCGCACATGTTCGTAGTCCTTCCACGATGCCTTTTCCACGAACGCGCGGAGCTTCGCCCAGTCGCGGTCGCGGCCATACGCCTCTGCGATGACGAGGCAGACGGGCGGCTGCGCGACGAGCGCGGGCGGCAGCGCGGGCACCCAGTCGGAGACGAGGACGGGCAGGCCGTTTTGGTTCATCCAGTTGATCAGGACGGACAGTTGCACCGGGTTGCCGAGCGACTCGTCGCGGAGATGATCGAGGTACTTCGGCGCGTCCGGCGAATCCTGCGCGCGGAGCACCGCGAGGCGGCCGATCCGTTCGGCGAAAGTCGCATCGGGCGTGGCCACGAGCCGGTCCGCGAGTTCGCGGGCGCGCGGAAATTCCTCGCGGTTCATCGCGTCCTCGATCAGCGCGCGCAGCGCGAGGTGGCGGCGCGCCGGGTCTTCGCCGAACGAGCCGAGAGCCTGCACCGCCATCGCGCGCACGGTCGCGGAACGCGCGCGGAGCTGCAGCGAGGCGAGCTGCAGCCGGTAGTCTGCGGAAGCGGGCTCGAGCCGCACGGCTTCGCTCCAGTGCGTTTCCGCCTTCACGGAATCCGTGCGCTCCAGCGCGATTTTGGCGGCGATGTGGTGAAAGGCCGCGCTGTTTTTGTCCGCGGGCTTCAGCACCGCCAGCGCATCCTCCGCGAGATCGATGGCCCCGGCATTCAGCGCATCCCGCGCCCACGCGATCGCATTTTCCGGATCGCCGGGGCGGACGAAATTCAGCCGCGCGCGCCACGGAATCGCCTCGGCGGAGCCGCGGGCCTCGAAGCACTTTGCGATGATGCGGTTCGTCTCGATGTCGAACGGATCGATCTCGAGCGCGCTGCGTCCCGCGATGACCGCGCGGTCGTAATCCTTCCTGCCAAAATATTCGGCCGCGTGCCGCGCGTGCATGCTCTGCGACCAGCGGTGGTAAGTTTGCGAGACGGGCTTGCGCCAAACGAATCCCGCCGCCGCCAGCGTGCCGCCGAGAAGGAGGCAGACCACGATGGCGCGCCGGCGCCACCACGGAATGACGACCGTCGGTGGCACGACCGCCGGCACGACGGTATGGACAAAAGCGAGGCGCCTCATCTGGCACGCATCGCAGCACGTCGCCATCGTCCCGCGCCGCGCGGACGGTGCAAATTCCACGCCGCAATCCGGGCACTTCCGGCGCGTGCCGTGCGGGGGTGTGGCGTGGGTGGGTTCGATCATCAAAGGGGGCGGGATTTTTCAGCCTATCCGGGCGGCGCGATTTTTCAATGTCTCGCAATCCGCGGCGTCCTCGTTTGATTTCGGATTTCAGAATGAGAGCGGGATTAAAATGGTTGTCGCCGACGAGCTTCGTCCTCGTCCTCGTTCTCGTCCTCTCGTGCGATTTCGAGGACGAGAACGAGGACGAAAACGAGGACGAGGAGGGCCACGCTGAGACCGACCTAAAGCGCGCGCAGCACGGCGCAGAGCGCGGAAATCTGCGGCGGCGTGTGCCGCGCGGAGAGCGTGATGCGCAGCCGCGCCGAATCGCGCGGGACCGTCGGGTGGCGGATCGCGGGGACGAAAAATCCGCGCTCGGCGAGGCGGTCGGCGGCTTCGAGCGCGCGGCCATTTTCGCCGAGAATGAGCGGGATGATCGCGCTCTGGATTTTTCGGCCGCCGGCAAAAAGCTGCGGCATCTCTTCGCCGAAACATCCGAGATTTTGCCAGAGTTGCTCGCGCCGTTTTTCACCCGCCTCGCTCTCCATGAAGGCAATCGCCGCGCTCGCGGCGGCGGCGAGGCAGGGCGGGGGAGCGGTGGAAAAAATGAAACTGCGCGCGCGGTTGACGAGCAGCTCGATGAGCCGCCGCGAGCCCGCGATGTAGCCGCCCGCGACGCCGAGCGCCTTGCTCAGCGTGCCCATCTGGATGTCCACTTCGCCCTCGAGCCGCAGCGCGTCCGCGAGGCCGCGGCCGTTGCGTCCGAGGACGCCGACGGCGTGCGCCTCGTCCACGAGCAGCATCGCGCCGAAGCGTTTTTTCAGCGCGACGATTTCCGCAAGCGGCGCGCGGTCGCCGTCCATGCTGAACACGGCCTCGGTCACGATGACGACGCGCGCGTCCGGATGATTCGCCGCGGCCCACTCGAGATGGCTCTCGAGCTTGCCGAGATGATTGTGAGGGAAGACGCGCACCGTGGCGCGGCTGAGGCGCGCGCCATCAATCAGCGAGGCGTGGCTGAGCTTGTCCAAAATGATCACGTCCTCCGCGCCGCAGAGCGCGCCGAGCGTGCCGAGCGCGGTGGCGTAGCCGCTGGAAAAGGCGAGCGCGGCCTCGGTGCCTTTGAAGCGCGCGATGGCTTCCTCGAGCTGTGCATGCGGCGTGAGCGTGCCGGAGATGAGCCGCGCCGCGCCGCTGCCGACGCCGAACTGATCGATCGCCGCCTTCGCCGCGGCGCGCAGCGCGGGCTCGTTCGCGAGGCCGAGATAGTCGTTCGAGGCAAAACTGATCAGCCCTTTTCCTCCCTCCTCGATCTCGGGCTGCTGCGGGGAATCGAACGTGCGCAGCCGACGCAGCAGCGACCGCGAGCGAAGGTCCGCAAGCTGATCCTCGATACTCGCGGCCATCGCGATCAGTTCGCGCCCGCGGGCATGTTTTTCAACTGGAAGAAGCCCCAGTTGAACAGCCGGTAGCTGTCCTGCCAGATGTAGTCGCGCCGGTGATCGCCGAGTACGACGGCGACGAGGTGCCGGCCGCCGTCCGACGCGCTCGACACGAGGCAATGCCCCGCGGCCGCGGTGTAGCCGGTCTTCATGCCGTTGCAGATGCCGATGTATTTCAGCAGCTTGTTGGTGTTTTCAAACACGGCGGTTTTCCCATCCGCATACTGCCAGGTGAGCGTGCGCTGGCTCACGATGCCGCGCAGGATGCGGTTGCGGTACGCGAAGAGCGCGAGCCGCGCCATGTCGCGCGCGCTCGAATGCTGGTCCGCGGCGGGGAGCCCGTTTGGATTCACGAAATGCGATTGCCTCATGCCGATTTCGCGCGCCTTCGCGTTCATCTTTTCGGCGAAGGCCTCGATGCTCCCGGCGTTGTCGCGCGCGAGGCAGCGGGCCACGTCGTTCATGCTTTTGATCAGCAGCACCTTCAGCAAATCGTAGCGGCGGTACGTCTCGCCGGCCTTCAGCCCGAGCTTCGTCGGCTCGCACATGCCGTCCTCGCGCTCGACCTGCACCTTGGCGGAAAGATCGCCCGCCTCCGCGATGATGAGCGCGGTGAGCAGCTTCTGCGTGCTGGCCACGGCGCGGAGCTGGTCGGGATTTTTCTCGTAGAGCACGCGGCCCGTCGAGGCGTCGCAGAGGATCACGGATTCCGCGGCGACCTCGGGGAAAACGCTCGGGTCATTGTCGTCCACTGCGAAGGGGCGCGCGACGCCTGGCGACTCGGGCCTGGCCGCGGAGGAAGTCTGCGTCGGCTTTTTCTTCGAGGCCGCGGAGGCGGGAACGAGCAGCAGCGCGAGGGTGAAAAAAATGGCGGCGAGGCGGCTCATGAAATTTTGGGGCGGAACCGTAACGGCAGAAAAGCGCGACGCAAGCAGGCGAAAGCGCGCGGTCATTTTCCGATCTTCGCCGCGAGTTCCTCATCGGGCGCAGCGCCGAGTTCGACGGCCCGGGCATAGTGCCGCCTTGCGAGTTCCACCGAGGGCGGCACGCGCTCCATGTAGATCGCGGCGAGATTGTAGTGCGCGTCGGCGGATTTCGGATCGAGTTCCACGGCGCGGCGCAGTTCCTCCTCGCCCGCGGTGTACCAGCCGCGGCGGCCGAGCGTGACGCCGAAATACTGGTGCGCGCGCGCATCCTGCGGTGCGTAGAGGACGGCCTGGGCGAGGTGCGCGAGCGCGGCGTCGAGTTCGTTGCGCTCGTAGGCGCCGATGCCGAGGAGCAGCCATGCGGTCGCGTTCGCGGTGTCCTTTTGAATGACGCGGCGCAGGAATTTTTCCGCGTCCTCGCTGTGCTGCTGGCGCTGCGCGATGAGCGCGAGATTGATCAGCGCGGGCGGATTTTCCGGCGAAATGGCGAGCACTTTTTCGAGCAGCATTTTCGCCGCCTCGAGGTGCCCGGCGGCAAAATCGCGCAGGGCTGCGGCGTGGAGCTGCTGCGCGGTCTGGTGCTCCTGCGTGATCGCGCTGGCGTTTGCGTTCGCGTTTGCGGGCGTCGGCGTCGGCGTCGGTTTGCCCGTTGCTGTGGGTAGCGCGGGCCTTGCCGGCACGGCTTTTGGGATCGGTGCCGCGGCGGTGGAAAATGCGAACCCCGCGAACGCAGCGGGCAGCAAAACCCCGCGCTTCATTTTCCTGCGCCGAGCGCCGTCGCGCGCTCCGTGGCCGCGCGCACGGCGGCGATGAGCGCGGCGCGCAGGCCACCGGCTTCGAGGGCCTCAAGACCGGCGGCGGTGGTGCCGCCGGGGCTGGTCACCTCGTCGCGGAGCACGGCCGGATGCTGCCCGCTTTGCAGCACCATTTCCGCGGCACCGGCGACGGTTTTCGCGGCGAGCTGCAGCGCGAGTTCGCGCGGGAGTCCCATGAGCACGCCGCCATCCGCGAGCGCCTCAATGATCGTGTACACGTATGCGGGGCCGCTGCCGCTCAGGCCGGTCACGGCATCGAGCAGCGCTTCCTTCACGCGCACCGCGACGCCGACGCTGCCGAAAATATTTTGCGCGACCGCCGCATCTTCCTCGGAAGCCTGCGTGCCGAGCGCAAACGCGGACGCGCCGGCGAGCACGAGCGCGGGCGTGTTGGGCATCACGCGGATGACGCGCAATTTTTCCCCCGCCGCCTGCTCGAGGCTGCGGAGCGAAAGCCCCGCAACGATGGAGATCAGCAGCTTGCTTGCCGTGCCGCCGCCGCCGCCCTGCGAAGCCCAGCGCATCGAGCCCGTCTGCTGCGCGGTCACGCCTTGGATGGCCGCGAGGGCGTCGGCGGGCTTCACCGCGAGCACGATGATCTCGCTGGCGCTGAAAATTTCGGCGTTCGAGGGCGCAACGTTCACGCCGGTTTCGGCGCGCAGCTTTTCCGCCGAGGGCGCGTGGACGTCGCTCACGGTGATGTCCGCCGGCTGGCACAGCCGGGATTTGAGGACGCCCTTGATGAGCGCCCCCGCCATTTTTCCGCCGCCGATGAAGCCTAGTTTCATGCCGGCGACCCTCCGCGATTCGCGGCATGAAGGGAAGCGTGCCGTGCTGAAATCGTCGCCTGCCGAGAGTAGCGGCGCGGCGCATTTTTCCATTTGCGCGGAGAGGCGCAGCGCACAGACTTCGCGCGTGAGCAGCTACACGGTTTTCGCACGCAAATATCGCCCAAAAATCTTCGCCGATGTCCTCGGCCAGGAGCACATCACGCGGACTT
>JBBQJR010000115.1:0-8650 GCA_038326125.1 Chthoniobacterales bacterium | reverse complement strand
GCACAAGGAGTAGTCTCCGATGGCCGCGGATCCCACCACCGGGAATCCGGGCTCTGCGAAGAGCCGGGGCGACAAGCCCCGAAGTGACCTGAAGGGAAAGGTCACTTATCCACCGGATTTTCACCGGGAATTCCCACAGGCACCGGATGCGGAGAAGGGCGTCCTGAGTTCCATCCTGCTCGCGCCCAAGGATGTGATCGGCATCGCGGTCGAGAGCGGCGTGGTGAAGGAGACGTTCTACATTCCCTCGCACGGCGAGATTTTCGAGACGCTGCTCGAGCTGTGGAATGCGAACAAGCCGATTGATTTCATCACCATCGCGCAATACCTGCGCGACCGGAACAAGCTGGATCAAATCGGCGGACCGGCGGCACTCAACGATCTGTTCGTCTATCTCCCGACGGCGGCGAATGCCGCCTACTATATCGAGATCCTTCTCGAAAAATTCACGCTCCGGGAAATCATCAAAGTCTGCAACGAATACTCCGCGCGCAGCTACGAAGAACAGGATAACTCGGCCGGCCTCCTCGATGAGGTGGAGACGCGCATTTTTGCCATCGCGAAGGATCGCTTCAAGGACAAGGCGGCGAACTTGAAGGACATGGTCATGAAGGCCATCGGCGACATTGAGAAGCTCTACGAAAGCCGCGGAAAAATCAGCGGGCTCTCGACGGGCTTCAAGCAACTCGACCAGATGACCGACGGCCTGCACGGCGCGGAGATGTTCGTGATCGCGGCGCGGCCCTCGATGGGCAAGACGGCGTTCGCGATGAACATGGCTGAGCACATCGCCGTGGAGACCGGCAAGCCCGTCGCGGTCTTCTCGCTCGAAATGAGTTCGCAGCAGCTCGTGCAGCGCCTCCTGTGCTCGATCGCCCGGGTGAATCTCGCCTCGATTCGCAACGGCTTTCTCAGCGAACGCGACTTCCCCGCCCTCACCGCCGGCGCGGCGCGACTCGCATCCGCCAAAATTTTCGTGGATGACACGAGCAGCCTGAGCATTCTCGAGCTCCGCGCCAAGGCACGCCGGCTGAAGGGCCAGCACGACATCCAGGCCATTTTCATTGATTACCTCCAGCTCCTCCGCAGCACGAGCAGCCGCGCGAAAGACAGCCGGCAGCTCGAAATCGCGGAAATCAGCGCGGGCCTCAAGGCGCTCTCGAAGGAACTGAACATTCCCATCGTCGTGCTCGCGCAGCTCAATCGAAATCCTGAACAGCGCACCGGCGAAAGCAAAGGCCGCCCGCGCCTGAGCGACCTCCGCGAATCCGGCACCATTGAGCAGGACGCCGATGTCGTGGGCCTGCTCATCCGCGAGGAATATTACGCCGACACCGACGAGGCCAAGGCCGAGGCCGCGGGCAAGGCGACGCTCATCATCGCCAAGCAGCGCAACGGCCCGACCGGCGACGTGCATCTGACTTTCATCAAGGAATACGCACGCTTCGAGGACCGCGCCGATGCGCCTGAGCCGGGGAACTAGCGGAGCAGGACTGGGGCGGTTCACGCATGAGCCGCGCACCTCTCGACCCCCGAGGCGTCACGGAAATTGGTCGCGGGTAACGCCCACGGAACCCGTCCCACAAATCCATGCGCTCCGGCGCGGAAATAGTGCGGACAATTAGGGTGTTTCCTTGTTCCGATGGGCCGCGTGCCCCGAGCAATTAGTAAAACGGCTCGCGAGCCAATGCCGAACGAATGACGGGGACAGCGCCCTGCTCGTAACGCCTGGTCACTTGCTGCACTAACTCCGGAAACCAGTTTGTAGCATCTGGAGCAATAAAAACGCGCTCGATCATTTGCGCGATGTCCACCATCACCCATCTGCCTGCCTCGGCTGTCTCCGGAGCAAAGCCTTGCAGGATATGCGGCGGCGATTTCCTCGTAGCGTTTCTCCGGGTCGGGGCCGAAGCCGAGGAAAGGACGCATCGTGTCGAACTGCGCGGCCTTTCCCTCGGCGGCAAATTCCTCGCGCAGGAGCTGGAGAGAGAAGTCGAGGACGGTGAGCGCCCAGCGGCGCTGGAAAAGGCGATCGGGCGGGAGATCGTCCACCGGCTCGGTGGCATAGGCCTGCTCGGCCCAATCGGGACTGAAACTCACGAGCACGCGCGCCCCGCGTTTTTGCGCCATCGCACGATCATACTCGTCGGCGAGATAGCGGCGCAGGCAGGTGAGGAGGAAATTGCGCAGCTTGCCCCTGCCCGGATCGGCAGCGGCGAAGATTTCCTGTTCGAGCACGCGCGCGAAGAATCCCTGTGCACGCCTCACTCGCGAGCGGCGATTTCCAACTTGCCGCAGCGGAATGCGGAGACTCGACTTCGCCGCTCCGAACTCAATACCCGAGCTTTTGCAGTTCGCGATCGAGCATGCGTTGGAATTCCTCCACGTCGCCCTCCGGCGGACGGTAGCCCTGTTCGCCGGGGACCACGCCGAGTCGGCCCTGCGGATCGAGATACCACGACAGCGTCTTGCCATCGCTGAAAGTCACGCTGCCGCTGACCATCATGCCGGGACGCGCGATCTGATCCACGGTGAGAGAGATTTTTGACGGCGGTTTTTCCGACACCCCGGCTGCATCCGAGATGAGCGCGGATGGCTCGCCGGCAGCCGGCACGGGCGCGGCCGGCGTGGGATCTGCCGGCTCCGCTTTTTCCACGGGCGGCGCGGGCGGATCTTTGAGCACGAGCTTGAGATCGTCCACCAGCATGCGCACGTCCATGTAGGTCATGCGCAGTGCGAACTCCGTGTCGAGCCGGTCTTGGATGTCGGAAAGTTTCACGCCCTCGGCGATCCACGCGGTGACTTTCTGTTTCTGCTCGTCGGTAAGTTGCATGGCGTGATCGGGCGGATTCTGGCGCTCGCTGGCAAGCGCGGAATTGGGGAAGGTTGCGAGTTGAAGTGTTGCGTGCCGGGAGTTTCAAACCGCGCGCGCAGCACGCCGCTCTCCCACCACGCCAACTTTCGACGCTCAGCTTTGCTGCTCCGTCGTCACCGAGCCGCGGGATTCGCCGAGCGCCTGCTCGAACGCGCGCCACGCGAGCATCGCGCACTTCACACGTTGCGGAAATTTACGCACACCGCGCAGCAGGATCAAATCGCCGAGGCCCTTCATCGTCGGCTCGGTTTCCGAAGTCACAAGCTGGTGAAACGAGCGGAGGAATTCTTCGGCTTCCGCGCGCGGCTTGCCCTTGAGTTTCATCGTCATCAGCGACGCCGAGGCCTGGCTGATCGCGCAGCCGGTGCCGGTGAATTTGATGTCCTCCACGCCGCCGTCTGCGCGGAATTTCACATGCAGATCGATCTCGTCGCCGCACGAGGGATTGTCCCCATGCACGCTCACCGCGCCGGGCAGTTCGCCGTGATTCCGCGGGCGCTTCGAATGGTCGAGGATGACCTGCTGGTAGAGTTCTTCGAGTTCGGTGTTCATCGGGACTGGGATGGCGCGGATGTTTTGACCACTGATTTCACGGATGGCACGGATGGGAATCCGCTCGCCGCGCTGTGGGCGGCATGTCCATCGCAAAATACGATTCGGCCATTCCGCTCATATCTCAGAGCGCAAACATCCGTGTCATCCGTGAAATCCGTGGTTGAAAAAATCCGCGTCATCATCGGTCAAAAAATCTCCGGGCATCGTGGAGGATCGCCGCCATGCGGTCCACTTCCTCGGTCGTGTTGTAAAAATAAAAGCTGGCGCGCGTGGTGCCGGGCAGGCGCAGCTTGCGCATCAGCGGCTGCGTGCAGTGGTGACCGCCGCGGAGCGCGAGGCCGTGCTCGTTGGCAAAAGTCGTGAGGTCGTGCGGATGCGCCCACTCCGCGTGGAAGGCCGCGAGCGCGCCGCGTGCATTTTTCGGCCCGAGGACGCGGACGCCCGGGATTTCTTCGAGGTGCTGCACGGCGCGCGCGGTCAACGCCGCATCGTGATCGAAAATGTTCTGCCGACCGATTTGCTCGAGGTAATCAATCGCCGCGCCGAGGCCGATCGCGCCGGCGATGTTTGGCGTGCCGGCCTCAAATTTGTGCGGCGGCTGTTTGTACGTCGCGCGCTCGTAGGTCACGCTCACGATCATCTCGCCGCCGCCGTGCCACGGTGGCATTTTTTCGAGCAACTCGCGACGGCCCCAGAGCGCGCCGATACCGGTGGGCGCGCAGATTTTGTGGCCGGAGAAAACGTAAAAATCGCAGCCGATTTCGCGCACATTCACCGGCATGTGCCCGGCGGATTGCGCCCCGTCCACGAGCGTCACCGCGCCCACGGCGCGTGCGGCGCGGCAGAGTTCCGCTGCGGGATTGATCGTCCCGAGCGAGTTCGAGACATGCACGAACGCAAACAGTTTCACCTCGGGCGTGAGCAGTTCGCCGAGCTTCTCGAGCGCAAGCGAACCGTCGTCCGCGACGGGCACGAAGCGCAGCGTCGCGCCGGTTTTCCCCGCGAGCATTTGCCACGGGATGAGGTTGCTGTGGTGCTCCATTTCCGTGAGCAAAATCACGTCGCCCGGCTTCAAGTTCGCCGCGCCCCACGTGTTCGCGACGAGGTTGATTCCCTCGGTCGTGCCGCGCGTGAAGACGATTTCCTCCTCACTCTCGGCGCCGAGATAGCGCGCCACTTTCACCCGCGCGCCCTCGAAGGCATCCGTCGCGCGGGAACTGAGTTCGTGCAGGCCGCGATGCACGTTCGCATTGTCGTGCTCGTAATATTCCGCGAGCGCCTCGATTACGGCGCGCGGCTTCTGCGAACTGGCGGCGTTGTCCAAATAGAGCAACGACTGGCCGTTCACCTGTTGCGCGAGAATCGGAAAGTCGGCGCGGACTTTCGCCCAATCAATGCTGGTCATCGCCCGCACCGTCTCATCCGCCCGCTCGGGTTTCAACTTCGCGCAGCGTTTGTTTTCCGGGGCCCTCGACATGGACCGGCGGGACGTCTGTCCCAAATCGAGACGCGAGGATTTCTCAAGGAATGGCCCCCGGATGACACGGATGCCGCGGATGGATTCCAGAAGAGCGCGCCTCCAATCCGTGCCATCCGTGTCATCCGTGGTTAAATAACTTTGCCATCCTCGCTTTTGCAGCGGTCTCAGTTCGCAGCATCGCGCTGGCAATTTCTCAGGCGCAGCGATAGACATGAATCCGATTCAGCCCCGCCATGAACCCGCTCACCCGCCGCCACGCCATCCAGACCCTCATCCTCACCGCCGGAGCGCTCGCCACGCCTGGCCTCATCGCGCAGCCCCCGGCGACGCCGCCGGAGGTCTTCAAGCTGCCGCCGCTCGGCTACGATTACGATGCGCTCGAGCCGCTCATTGACGCGGAGACGATGAAAATTCACCACGACAAACATCACGCCGCGTACGTGGCGAAACTGAACGCCGCCGTCGCCAAGGAGCCGTCGCTCGCGAGCAAAAGCATCGAGGATTTGCTCCAGCATCTCGACAGCGTGCCCGAAGCCGTGCGCACGGACATCCGCAACCAGGGCGGCGGACATTTCAATCACACGCTGTTTTGGCAGCACTTGAAAAAGGGCACCGGCGGGCCGCAGGGCGCGCTGCTGAAGGCGGTCGAAAAAGACTTCGGCAGCGTCGCGAAATGGCAGGAGCAATTTGGCGAAAGCGCGATGAAAGTCTTTGGCAGCGGGTGGTCGTGGGTCGTGCTGCGCAAAGGCAAACTTGCCATTGAAAATACGCCGAACCAAGACTCGCCGCTGAGCACCGGCGGAATGCCGCTGTTCGGCATCGATGTGTGGGAGCACGCGTACTATCTGAAGTATCAGAACCGCCGCGCGGACTACGTGAAGGCGTTCAACGACGTGATCAACTGGGAGTTCGTCGGCGCGCGCTTTCAGAAGCTGCAAGGTTGATCGTCGCCGGGAATTCCGGCAGCGATTTCGCGACGCATGAGCACGCCTGCCATTGCCATCGAGAGCCTCACGAAGGAGTTCACGAATCCTTCGGTCTTTCGCCGCGGGAAAATTACGGCGGTGAAAAATCTCACGCTCAGCGTGGAGGCGGGCCAAGTGTACGGCCTGCTCGGGCCAAATGGCTCGGGCAAAAGCACGACGATGAAAATCGTGCTCGGTCTCGTCACGCCGACCTCGGGACGGACGTTTATTTTCGGACGCGACAGCCGCGAGGTGGAGAGTCGTGAGGCCGTCGGCTTCCTGCCGGAAAATCCGTATTTCTACAAATTTCTCACCGGCGCGGAAACGCTGGATTTTTACGGCAAGCTCTGCGGGCTCGGCGGGAAATTCTTGCGCGACCGCTCGCGCGAATTGCTCGCGCTCGTCGGCCTCGAAAGCGCGGCGAACCGGCGCGTCGGCGGTTATTCCAAAGGCATGCTCCAGCGCATCGGCCTCGCACAGGCGCTCGTGCAGGAGCCGCGGCTGCTCGTGCTCGATGAGCCGACTGCCGGCGTGGACCCCGCGGGCTCGCTCGAAATCCGCGACCTGATCCTGCGTCTGAAACAACGCGGGATCACCGTGATGCTGTGCTCGCATCTGCTCAGCCAGGTGCAGGAAATTTGCGATCGCATCGGCATCATGAACCACGGCGAACTCGTCCGCGAAGGCGCGCTCGACGATCTCATTTCCATCGAGAATCAGACCGAGCTCACACTTGAAAACGTGTCCCCCGCCCTGCTCGCCGAATTGCGCCAGCGCGCCGAAGCCGGCGGCGCGCGCGTGCTCGGCGCGCATAAGCCGCAGCAAAATCTCGAGCGCTACTTTCTCGAAGTGACCGGCGAAAAGAAATGACCTCCGAAAATCCCAGCGCCGTCGCGACCGTGCATGCCTCCGCGCACAAGCTGTTTTCCTTCCGCCGCACATGGGCGATTGCGGCGAACACCTTCCGCGATCTCGTGCGGCAGAAAGTGTTCTACTTCATGCTGGTCTTCGCGCTGATCCTCATCGGCACGTCGCTGGCGATGGCCTCGATTTCATTTCAGGGCCAGCTTCAGACGGTGATGGATGTGTGCCTCGGCGCGATGTCCGTTTTCACGATGCTGCTCGCGGTGCTCTCGGCCGCGATGCTGCTGCCAAAGGATGTGGAGGATCGCACGCTCTACACGATCCTCGCGAAGCCGGTCGCGCGCTTCGAGTATCTCCTCGGCAAGCTCGCCGGCGTGAAGCTGATCCTCCTCGTGGCCACGCTGCTCATGACCGCGGCCTTCTGCGTGGTCCTGTGGTACTGGCAGGGCCGTGAGATCGAAAATCTTCAGCTCTCCGAAACCGCCGAGCGCGCCGCGGCGCAGATCGCGCAGCTCAAGGCGGGCACGTTCACGCCGACGCTGTTCGCGGGCATCGGCGTCATTTTTCTCCGCGCACTCGTCTGCGCGGCGCTCACGCTCATGCTCTCATGCTTCGCGACGTCGTGGCTTTTCACGGTCATCGTCGCGCTCATGATGATCCTCGCCGGGCATCTCGTGCCCATCGCGCGCAGCGTGTGGGAGGGTCCGCTCGGCAGTGCCGCGGATGTGCCGTTTTACGTCGCGATCCTGCTGCGGGTGATCACGGTTTTTGTGCCGGACATGCAGCTTTTCAATGTCGTGGATGACATCGCGGTCGGGGTGTCGGTGGGCGGCGATGTCTTTCTGCGCATCCTGGGAATGGGCGCGGGGTACGTCGCGATCTACCTCCTCGTCGGCTGACTGTTTTTTGTGTGGAAGGAACTATGAAGGGCCGCATCCTCGGCATCCTCGTCCTGCTCGCGTGGGGCATTGCGAAAATGCCGCTCGAGGCGCGGCTGGAAAAGCGGATGCAGGGAACGCGACTCGGCGGTTACCAGCCGACGGCGAGCCTGCGGCAGCAGGCCGGGCAGGCCGGTTTCCTCGCGGCGCTCGGCGGACTGCGCGCGGCGGTCGCGGACATGCTGTGGATTCGCGCGCACGTGGCGTGGCAGAACGTGCAATACGGCCGGATGAAACTGCTCTTCGACACCTGCACGGCGATGCAGCCGCGGCGGGTGAACTTCTGGGACTTCGCGGCGTGGCAGATGGCGTGGAATGGCTCCGTCCACGCCGAAAACACCGAGCCCGACCCGGTCGCGAAGAAGGCAAGGATGCGCGAATTTTACGAGTTGGGAAAAGATTTTCTGCTGCGGGGAATCGAGAGCAATCCGGAAAGTTGGGAGCTGTACGACCGGCTCGGGATGCTGTATCGCGACAAATTCAAGGACATGGCGAAAGCCTCACAGGCGTACGAGGAGGCTTCGCAACGGCCCGGGCGTCTCGACTACACGCGGCGCTTCGCCGTGTATTACCTCGCCGATGTGCCCGGTCGCGAACAGGAGGCCTACACGCGGCTGCTCGCGCTTTTTCACGAAAGTGATCGCGAGTGGCTGCCGACCCTTTTTCGCCAGCTTCAGAAAATGGAGGATCGCCTCGCCATCCCGGACGCGCAGCGCATTTACCACGAGGTCGTGAAATTCGCGGCGAAACCCGGCCACGACGAATCGGCTTACACCGCGCTCCGCGATCTTGTGCGCACCGGCGCGCCGCAACCGGTCGTCTTGGAAACGGCGCGCGCGCTTGAACAAAAGATGGACATCCCCGCCGAGCGCCGGATTAAGTTGCCCGCATCAGCCCCGCGCCCACCAGAATGAACCGATGCGAATAGCCATCTTCGGAGACATCCACTCGAATCTCGAGGCCCTCGAGGCCG
>JBBQJR010000114.1:0-8660 GCA_038326125.1 Chthoniobacterales bacterium | reverse complement strand
CCTTTGCGGGCTGCTCATCAAGCTCGGCTTCGTCGAGCGCGGCGGCAGAGGCAGCCATCGCACATTTGCACGCGGCGAATTATTCGTGAATCTGCAACCTGACAGAAGCAAGGCGAAGGCTTATCAAGTTCGCCAAGTGCGTGAACATCTGCGAAAACTCGGACACTGATCATGAACGACCCACGCGACTACGAAATCCGCATCTGGTACAGTGCCGTGAAAGGCGACGAATGCTTCATTGCGCAGGTGGTGGACTGGCCGGGCATCATGGCTCATGGTGACACGCGCGAGCAGGCGGCCCACGAAATTCAGATCGCGCTCGAACTTGCCCTCGACTTCGCGCGTGAACGCGGGGTCGAGCCGCCCGCGCCGGCACGGCCCGCGGCGCTGGCGTAAGCTGTGTGATGGAGCCGGCACCGCGCAAACCCATGCGAAAGCGCAAGCCGCACGTTGACCAACCGGTGCCGTCCGAGCGACGCTCCGCCCGTGAAAAAGATGCCGCCCACGAAGCTCCCGCCGGTGATTCCCGCGCCGAAGGAACTGCGGGACGCGATGCGGCGGCTTTCGCAGATGCCGCCGCCTTCATTGGCAAAGGTGCTCGCGCAGACGAAGGCGATGCTACGGATCCGCAGCGAAGTGGAATCGAGCAGCGTCGCGCCGAAGAGTGGGCGCGCGCGAAAGGCTGCCTGATTGACGACCGCGAGCTGGACTCGCTGCTGCTCCTCTCGAATTCAACGAGCGAACATGAGGTCTGGTATCGTGATTCCGACAACCGCGCGGTGAAGCGGACATGGCCCGGCTTCTTTGGACAGGTGCCGATCTGGAAAGCAGGACGGTTGGATCGTGCGCCTGCGGAGGGCGTGATTCCCATTGATTTGCAGAAGGCCGTCATCCCCGAAATCATCCGCGCGAAAACGCCGCGCGCCCGCGCCAAGGCTCGCCGCCAGCGCGGTTAGCCCGCATCGTCGCCGCGCGAAACGCCCGGCACATTTCAATTTTATGAAAGTCTCACTCAACTGGCTCCGTGAACTCGTCGAACTCCCGCCGACCGTGCCTGCGCTCGTGGATTTGCTCACGATGGCGGGCGTGGAAGTCGAGGGCATCGAGACCACCGGCTGCTCCATCGCAAATATCGTTGTCGGCGAAATTCAGGAATCCGTGCAGCACCCGAACGCGGATCGTCTGAGCGTCTGCAAGGTGGACGACGGCAGCGGCACGCCGCGGCAGATCGTGTGCGGTGCAAAAAATTACCGCGTCGGCGACAAGGTGCCCGTCGCGCTGCCGGGCGCGCAACTCGCGCCGGATTTTGTGATCAAGGTCGGCAAGCTGCGCGGCGTGGAGAGCCAAGGAATGCTGTGCAGCGCCGGCGAACTCGGCCTGCCCGCGGCCCTCGGCGCGCGCGGTGCGGAGGACGGCCTGCTCATTCTGCCGCCGGACGCTAAGCCCGGCACGCCGTTCAGTGAGGTGTTCCATTCGGACACCGTGCTCGATTTGGAAATCACGCCGAACCGCGCGGACTTGCTCAGCCATTTCGGCCTCGCCCGCGAGATCGGGGCGCTGACGAATCGAACCGCAAGAAATCCGCTGGTCGCGCTGCGCGAGGCGAAGGCGAAAACGTTCGCGCGGATCGAGACGCCGCTGTGCCAGTGCTACTCGCTGCAGCGGATTGAGGGCATCACGGTCGGTGCGAGTCCGGCTTGGCTGCGCGAAAAATTGGAGGCGGTTGGCTTGAGATCGATCAACAGCGTCGTGGACCTCACGAATTTCGTGATGATGAATGTCGGCCAGCCGCTCCACGCTTTTGATGCGGACAAAATCAGCGGCGAACTCCGCGTGCGGATGGCGCGCGCCGGTGAAGAGTTTGCGGCACTGGATGGAAAAATGTACCGGCTCGCCGAGGAAGACATCGTCATCGCGGATGAGAGCGGGCCGGTCGCGCTCGCTGGTGTCATGGGCGGGGCGCTCTCGGGCGTGACCGCCGCCACGCAAAACATTTTTTTGGAAAGCGCGGATTTTGAGCGCGCGGCGATCCGCCGGACTTCGCGCCGACTCGGCCTGCACTCGGATTCGAGCTACCGCTTCGAGCGCGGGGTGGATGATGTCTCGGTGGTTCCCGCGGGCTTCCATGCGAGTGGGAAAATTGTCGAAGTCGCGGGTGGTGCGGTCGCATCCTCGTCGCTCGGATATTCTCACGACGACGCGAGACCCGATGACGCCGAGATCATCGTGAACTTTGATGTCCCGACTTTTTGTTCGCACGTTCCTTTCCGTCACGAACGCTGCCGGGAATTGCTCGGCACAGAAATACCGGATGCGCGGATGGACTCGATTCTCGCGGGTTTCGGATTGGAGAAAAGTGGAGACGAGTGGCGCATTCCTTCGTGGCGCGGCGGCGATCTGTGGCGCGAGGTGGACCTCATCGAGGAAATTGCGCGCGTGATCGGCATGGATGCAATCCCGCCGCGCACGACGGCGCGCTTCGCGGCGGCGAGCGGGACGGATCGGAACTACGATCGCGCGATGGCGCTGCGTCGCGCGTTTGCGGCGCAGGGATTGCACGAGGCGCGGAGCATCACGCTCGTGCCGGCGCAGCCGCTCGGGCTGGGCTGCACACAGGTCGCGGCGGACGATTTGCTGCGCGTGAAAAATCCGATGAATGACGAGCAGGTCGTCCTGCGGCCGAATCTCCTGCACGGCCTGCTCACCGCCGTGCGCGACAACATCCGCGCGGGCGCGGGCGGCACGCGGCTTTTTGAAATCGGACGTGTTTTCAACCGTCAGCGCCCGGAAGAATTTCTGCACGCGGCTTTCGTGCTGAGCGGATCGCTCGGCGTGCGGAACTGGCGCGCGGGCGAAGGACGCTCGGCGGACATTTTTGACGTGAAGGCGATCCTCGCGTCGGTGCTCGGCGACGGCGCGACCTTCGAGCCGGAGGAAAATCCCGCGCTCGCGCTTTCGCTCGCGGTGAAGGTGAACGGCAAGCCTGTCGGCTTCGCGGGGCAGCTCTGGCCCGCCGAGGCGCGCGCGCTCGATTCCACCGCGCCCGTGCTTTTTGCCGCGCTCGATCTCACCGCGCTCTGGAAAGCTGCCGCGCCGGACACGGCAAAAAAATACCGCGAGATTCCGCGCTTCCCCGCGACCTCGCGCGACATCGCGCTGCTCGCGCCGCTCACCCTTTCGCACGACGCCATCGCCGCCGTGCTCGCGCAGGCGAAGGAGTCGCTGCTCGCGGGCGTCGAGCTGTTCGATGTGTTCACTGACGCGACCGGCGCGAAAGTCCGCGCCGACAAAAAATCGCTCGCGTATTCGCTCACCTACCGCAGCGCCGAGCGCACGCTCACCGCGGACGAGGTGAATGCCGCGCACGCGCGGCTGAAGGAACGGCTGACGAAAGAACTCGCGGTGGTGCTGCGGGAGTAGCCGGCGCGGCGCGAGAAGTCGGCTGGCAGTCTCGGCAGGGCGCACGGAGTGGACGACGAAGATTTTTCCGCCCCATCATCTTGCCGTCATTTGCGGTGTGGGAGAAAAGGCGCGTCGCGTCGCGGCTGTCGCGATCGCACCATCCGACCAAGTCCAAAACCAACATCAACTCACATCATGAAAATCTCCCCCACCGCCGCCGCATTTTGCGCGGCACTTACGTTTGCCTTCACCGCCGTCGCCGATGACGCGAAGATTCCGGGCATGAAGAAGGCTCCCGCCGCCGCCGCCGAGGCCCTGAAAAAATACGCGACGGACGCGGGAATGAAGATCGAGAAGGTCGCGGTGGAGAAGCATGGCAAGCTGACGGTGTACGAGGCGGAACTGAGAGCGGACGGCAAGGCGGACCGTGAGGTCGCGGTGACGGCAGACGGCAAGGTGAAGGGCGAGGAGGAGACGGTGCCGCTCGACAAAATCCCCGAGGGCGCGCGCAAGGCCATCGAGGCGAATGCGAAGGGCGCGAAGATCGAGCGTGTGCAGCGCATCCGGGAGGACGGCGAGATCACGTTCGAGGCAGCCTACGTGCTGAAGGGCAAGACGACGGAGGTTTCATTTTTCCCGGACGGAAAGACCAAGCCGGAGGAGAAATAACCGGAGCCGCGACAAACATCGAACTCACGCCCTTTGCCGAAAATCCAAAATCGCGAACACGATGAAAACACAGGACAGCACGAGTTTCATCGCCGCTCTGTGCGGCATGATGACCACAGCATGCATCGCCGGCACGACTCAGAAGTGGGACGACGTGCCCGAGGCCGTGCGCAAGACTATCCTCGCCAACGGCGGCACCGCGAAGAGCCGCGTGGATCTCGAGGGGAAGCGGAGCGACGGCAAATCCGTGTTTGAGGCCGAGTTGAAGGAGAAGGAAAAGGACGGCGGCAACGCGGATCTCGTCATCACGTCGGATGGCACGCTGGTGCGGATCAAGCACGACGACGCGGCGGACAAGGCGAAGGAGACGACCGGGGCCGGGAAGAAAAAAAAGCAGGACATCCTCGCCGGCGTGAAGTTCAGCCATCCGCGCGCGATCGATAATCCTTACCTGCCGCTGGCTTCGCTGAAACAGGATATCCTGGAGGGCACGGAAGACGGGGTGAAGGTCCGCATCGAGCGGACGATGAAGCCGGAGATTCCCCAGACGTTCGACATCCGCGGGCAGAAGGTCGAGGCGCTCGTGATGGAGGATCGCGAGGTCAAAGGCGGCAAATTAACCCGCGTCGCGGCGCTGTGCCGGCGGGCGTACGGCGCGAAGGAAAATGTGGTGAGCGTCGGCACGCTGGAACTCGATTTTGCCGCGCGGCGCGTGACCCGCGAGGGCTCGCTGGTGGAACTCACGGCGCGGGAATGGCGGCTGCTCGAATATCTCGCGCGCCAGCTCGGTGAAGTCGTGCCGCGCGCGGAAATCGAGGCGCACATTTACGACGAAATGGTAGAGCCGATGAGCAACGTCGTGGACACCGCGATCTACGCGCTGCGGCAAAAAATCGGCGCGGGGCTCATTCACACGCGGCGGGGGCTGGGCTATGTGCTGGAGGCGCGGGAGGAATGAACTTCAAAACAAAAGTGGATGTCCACGGAAGGCACGGAAGGACACGGAGGGAGGCGACTTTGAAAAGTTTGGAGAACGCCGATTTGGCGGTTCGCCGTGATGGCAACAGCATCTGGCTTCCGTGCTTTTCCGTGTCTTCCGTGGACATCTCATCGCCGTTTCCAGAATGAAAACGCTGCGCGCACAACTCACGCTGCGGCTTGTGATCGTCGGCGCGCTGCTGCTCGGCGCGGCGGGCCTGGCGCTGCACTGGCAGGTGAGGCGCGCGCTCGGTGCGGAGTTTGATGCGGGGCTGCACGGCCTGCTGCAGGCGGTCACGACGCTCACCGAGCAACTGCCCGGCGGGAAAATCGAGATTGATGCGGGCCACGAAAATGCGCCGCAATTTCAACGGTCGTACGGAGCGGATGTGTTCCTCCTGCGCGCTGAGGACGGGCGCGAGATGCAGCGCTCGCTTTCGCTCGGCGGTGCCGCGCTGCCGGCCGTGGGGGGTTCGCCGGGGCAGCCGGAATTTGCCGAGACGACCCTCCCGGATGGTCGCGTGCTGCGGCTTGCGGGCGTCCATTTTTTCCCGGCCATCGAGGACGAGGAGCGGCTCTCGGAGACGAAGGTGGCGCTCATCGTGGGACGGGATCGCACGGCGATGGATCGCTCGCTCGCGCTGCTGCGCGCGGCGCTTTTCCTCACCGGCGCGCTCGCGCTCGCGGCGCTCGCGGCGGCGGTCGCGTGGGGCGTGCAGGCGGGTCTCGCGCCGGTGCGCCGCCTGCGGGATGAAGTGCGTGCGGTGGATGCGGGATCGCTCCGCACGCGGTTCGAGGTCGCGCCGCTGCCCGCGGAATTGCAGCCGGTCGCGGCGAGCCTGAACGAACTGCTCGCGCGGCTGGAGTCCGCGTTCGCGCGCGAGCGGCGTTTCACCGGCACGGCGGCGCACGAGCTGCGCACGCCGCTCGCGGAACTGCGCGCTCTGGCCGAGGTGAATTTGAAAACGCCCGCGACCGAGGCCGAGCAGGCGGAGTCGTGGCGCGACGCGCTGGCGACCACGCTGCGCATGGAGCGGCTCGCGGCGAAGCTCCTCGCGCTCACGCGCGCGGAGGATGCGGGTGCGACGGCAGAAAAAGTGGCGGTGGATCTCGCGCAGGCGGTGGCCGAAGCGTGGCGGCCGCACGCGGCACGGGCGGCGTCGCGCGGGGTGGAGATGGAGACGACGCTACCGAGGAGCGTGATCGTGCACAGTGATCGTGCGCTGCTCGGCGTCGTCCTCGGAAATCTCTGCGGCAACGCGGCCGAACATGCGCCGCCGGGATCGCGCCTGCGCATCCGCGTCGCGACGGAGGCGGGCACGGTGCTCTTGCATTTTCGGAATGGCGCGGGAGAAATCACCGCGGACGATCTGCCGCATTTGTTTGAGCGTTTTTGGAAAAAGGACGCAGCGCGCGCGGAGGCGCAGCACCACGGACTTGGGCTCGCGCTGGCGCGAGAATTTGCCACACTGCTCGGCGGCACCCTGGCCGTGCGGCTGTGGCCCGCGGCGTCGGATGCGGCGGCGCAGGAGATCGAATTCACGCTGAGCCTGCCATGCGCATGACGAAGATTTTCACTGCCAACGGACGCGCCGCCCGCTCACTCTGCGCGCACCTGATGCATCCCAGATTCCTCCTCGCGCCGCTGCTGCTCGCCGTCTTCGCGGGCTGCGCGGAGTTTTCCGCAAGACCGCTGGATGCCGCGCGCAGTGCGGCGTGGCTGAGCGGGCGGCGGCTCGCGGCGAAGACATGGACTTTGAAAATGCTGACGGACGAGGCGGTGCGAAATCATCCCGAGGTGGCGCTGGCGCGCGCGCAGTACGGGACGGCGCGCGCGACGGTGCGCACGGCGGGCGAGCGACCGAATCCGACGCTGCTGCTTTCGCCGCAGGTCGTCACGCCGTTCAATTTGATCGCGGGGACGTACAGCGTGGAGTTTGACTGGACGGTCGAGACGGCGGGCAAGCGCGGGAAGCGCGGCGACGTGGCGCGCGCAAATGTGAACGCGGCGGCGTCCCGCGTGGTGGACGCGACTTGGAAGGTGCGCGCCGCGGTGCGCAAGGCGTTGCTCGAGCTTTACGCGGCGCAGCGTCGCGCGGCCGTGGAGGAAGCGGCGATCGCGAGGCAGGGGGAACTGCTGAAAACTTTGGACGCGCGCGTCAGGGCGGGCGCGGTCTCGCACATCGAGATGGCGCAGCCGCGGCTGCTGCTCGTGCAGTTGCGCATCCAGCTCGCCGATGCCGGGAGACTCCAAGCACTCGCTCGGGCTTCGCTGGCGGAGGCGCTCGGGATGAGTACGGCCGGGCTGGCGGAGGTGAAATTTTCGTTCGTGGCATTTGAAAACACGCGCGGTCTGGCGTCGGCGCATCGGCGCGCGGCGCTCACGCATCGCGCGGATGTGCTCGCGGCGCTGGCGGACTACGCGGCGGCGGAGGCGATGCTGCGGTTGGAAATCGCGAAGCAGTACCCGGACATCCACCTGAACCCCGGCTATCAGCTCGACGGCGGCGCGAACAAGTGGGGGCTCGGCTTTGGAGTGACGCTGCCGATTTTGAACCAGAACCAGGGCGCCATCGGCGAGGCGGAGGCGAAGCGGCGCGAGGCGGCGGCGAAGTTCAACGTGGTGCAGACGAAGGCGCTGGCGGACTGCGATCGCGCGGCGGCGGCGGTGAATGCGGCGCGCGTAAAACTCGCGACGGTGGCAAATCTGATCGGCGAGCAACAGCGGCAGTATGAGACGGAGAAGCGACTCGTGACGGCGGGGGAGGGCGACAAGCTCACGCTGCTGACCGCAGAGGTGGAGCGCGCGGTGACGGAAATCGTGCGGCTCGACGCCGCAATCGAATTGCAGGCGGCGCTCGGCGCGCTGGAGGAGGCCACGCAGACCGTGCGCGAAAAATGAAACGCGCGCTCAATTTTCTGATCACGTTCGTGCTGCTCGCCGCGCTCGGGTGGACGCTGTGGCGCGGATTTTCGCTGCACCGTGAAAAGGCCGAGGAGGCGCGCAAGGAAAAGGAAAAGGAAGAGGCGGAGAAAAAGGAGGAGCCGGTGGCGTTCACGGTGAAACTTGAGAAGGGAAAGTGGAAGGCGCTGGGCGTGGAGATGACCGCGCCGGAAAAGGCGGAGTTGAAACCGGTGCGCATGGCGTTTGGCCGCGTGATGGACCCGACGCCGCTCGTGACGCTCGATGGCGAACTCGCCAGCGCGGAGGCGGCGCTCGCGGCCTCGCGCGCGGAGCACGAGCGCGCGCAGGCTTTGCAAAAGTCGGGCGAGGGTCTGGCGCGCAAAGTCTCGGAGTCGGCGGAGGCGCAATTTCGCGGCGACGAAATCAAGGCCGACGGGCTGCGGCGGCGCGCGCAGCTCGAGTGGGGCGCGACATTTTCCAAGATGCAGGCGGCAGAGCGGCGCAGCTTCGTGGAGCAACTCGTGCGCGGCGATGCGGCGCTGGTGCGCGTGGATTTGCTGCCGGGTGATGCGCTCGCGGAGATGCCGGCGTCCGCGCGGCTGAGCGTGCTCGGGCGCGAGAGCGAGATGATCGAGACGAAGAACATCACGCCCGCGGCGGACACGGACGCGAAGACGCAGGCGCAGGGTTTCGTGCTGCGCGTGGA
>JBBQJR010000113.1:0-8674 GCA_038326125.1 Chthoniobacterales bacterium | reverse complement strand
GCGGGACTCCAGCCAGCGCTGGAGCGAACTCTGGCTTTCCCCCGAAGGACGCCCGGCGACGATGCCTTCGATGCTGATGTCCTCGTCGAGATCCGGCCAGTGAATGCCCTCGCCACCGCCGATGAAGCGGAAGTTGTCGCGCTCCCCGTCATTTCCGTGGAGCAGGCGCGGATACCACGCCAGCGGTGCCGCGATGGAACGCCCGTCGGCAAGCTCAACCGTGAGCGTGTCGGATGTGACCCGAACTTCGGTCGCCCTGAGTGAGGCGGAATCAAGAATCAAAGTAGTCATGCCAGCGCTGCAAGAGTATCGGGCGGTGTTGGATGATCAACCGCTGAATCTCGTTCAGTTCCGCACGGGGAAAGCCGGCGCTCGATTACAACGAAACCGGCTCCAGCCAGAACTTCGCCGAGCCCGTGTCGCGCTCGACGTGAACATGCACCGGCTCGTGCCGATCCCCGGCGTAAAAGAAAAAACGATACGGGCCAGTTCGCATAACGGTTGGCATCCCGCGAGTGCTGCTGGAATTGTGACGCCCGGCAAGAAGGAACGTGGGAGACACCGGCATCCCTCTGATTTTTGCCAAAGCTTTACCTCTCGTCCCTTCCGAACGAAGATTCCGCGCATGAAACCCTCCCGTCTTTTTGCGCTGTGCCTTTGTCTGATCGCGTTCGCCGTCCGGGCGGAACCGGTGCCGGTCGAGACCACTCCCAAGCTGGAAAACCTGAACAGCCAAATCACGGCCAACGCCGAGGATGCGCAGGCTTACGCGAACCGCGGCTATGTGCTGGCCCTGCTCGGGCGAAAGGAGGAGGCGCGCGCGGACATCCGGAAATCGGTGACCCTCAAGGACAATGGCCCGATGCACAACCGCGCGGGCTGGGCCTATTTCAACCTGGGTGATTACGCCGAGGCAGTGCGTGAATTCGAGGTGGCGGTGAAGATGAGCGGCTTCAAGTCGCACTACGACTACTACTCGCTCGTGCTCGGCTACTGGGGCCTCGGGAAGACGAAGGAGGCGCTGGAAAACTACCAGCTTGCGGTGGAGCGCGACCCGCGCTTCGGCGAATACAAGACGCTCGCCGAGCGCACCGCCGAGTGGACGCCGCTGGAGCGCCGCGCGATCCATGAGATTTACGTGCTGTGGAGCAAGGCTTGGAAGCCGTGACAGACTTACAAGAAGCGGAGGAAGCGGACGGCAATGGTTCATCCGCGCGCGGTGATTGGCGACTAAGGAACCGCTGATTTAATCGCGTCGGTGCGCGGATTGAAGTTCAAATGGCTTTGGCGGTGGGTTAGGCTGGCCGCATCATCGGCGCTTTGACTTGCGGATTTCGACTCGGTCGAAAAACTCCGGATAGGTTTGCCGAAGGTGAACCCCCAAGACTTCGATGGCCGCCTTTTCGTTGGTCACAGTGTGCAGCATGGATTCCCCATGAACGCGATATTGGGCTAGAATCTGCGGAACGTGGAGCCCATAGCCGCCAAGGCGAGCAATTTTAAACCAAAGGTCGTAATCCTCCCAACCTTGCCGCGGCATAACGAGTGAATAACCGCCTGCTGCCTGCCAGACAAATTTGCGATGCAGGACCATCGCGTCGATCTTATTGCCAAGATGCAAGGTTTCCGGGTGCCAGGGGTGAAGATGCATCAGCAGCGGAGGCGGCACCGGCCCAAGAGGAGTGAGAAACCGCCGGACCAGACAGTAGGCAAATGCGGCCCGCGTATGCGCAAGGCTTCCCACCAGTTTCTCCAAGCAGCAAGGGTAGATTAGATTGTCCGCATCCAATGGGAATATGTACTCCGTTTCGCTGCGGCCAAAGCCGGTGTTTCGCGTCGCAGCGAGACCACCATTGACAGCATGTCGCAGCACCGTGGCCTTCCGAAAACGGCCGGCGTGGCGACGCATCCAATCGCTCGCCAATTCGCCGCCGTCGTCGGCCGAGCAATCATCAATGACCATGATATCGAGGCCGCTGATTGTTTGCGCGGCAACCGTCTCCAAGGCCTCCGTGATGAAGCGCGCATAGTTATAAAGCGGGATGACGACGGTGACCCGCGGTACGACGGCAGCCTTATCCTCATGCAGGAACAGCGTCTCAGTCATCGGCTTTGCAGGGCTGTTCATCGGCTTAGTCAGCTTGCTGGAAAATGGGAGCCCACAGTTGTTTCATCAAGGTCGGCAGGTGGCAGGAGCCCTTGAACCGTGCGAAAGCGGAGTTACGAATCCGTTCCGCTTCCTGAATGCCTTTTGGGTCCCGCAAGTAATAGTCGATCAGTCGCGGCATTTCTTCAAGGCTCGCCTGGATATAGTCCTCGCCTGCGACAAACGGCGGCGTGTCGGTCACCGTCTCCGTCAGGACGAGCGCACGTTGCCATATCCCCATGAGCACTAGCCTGTGCCACTCAAAGTAATGCTCTTGGTCGCGATGAATATTGATCACAATCTTAGATCTTTGTGAAAGGCCGGCCGTCGTCCTAGTTCGCCGATGGATCTCCGGCCCGCGCGCCGGCCAGGGTCCGGATCCCGCGGGCATCAGGCGGAGATGGGATTCATAGTTTGCCAACAAAGGAGCCAGCCCGGCAAAGAAGGCACTTCGCCTCGGAGTCGCTTCACCAACGAAACTAATGTCAATCGGCCTGTCCGCCAGCGGCCGATCCAAGTCGCGCCAGCGGCGGATGGCGGGACTGAGCGCTTCCGTTTCCTGCCCGAGGATCAGGTCGGCGTCCGCGGCATAGGGCAGAAAATTTTCCACATGGCCAAGCGGAAGGTGGGACGAGGCGCAGCCAAAGGAGCGGATGACGGCGGCCGTTTGCCGATCCATGTCGAAAACATGCCGGACGTGAGGGAACATAACCTTGGCCAACTGAAACCATTTGGTCTGGGGCTGTTCCGTATTGAGAAAGACAAGTCTGTCGGCAAAAGACTGCCCGAAGCAGGTGCTGCCCTTTCCCAAAAGAAAGAACTCATGCGGAGCGACCACGAGATGAAAGTCCGAATCAGCCGAAGCGCCATAGGCCTCGGTGCGCAGCACGGAACGAAATCCCGCTTCCACGAACGCGGCATGGATGAGCAGGGCGATCTCTTGAAAAAAGTAGTTTCCCGAAGCGCTGAAATAGACCGCAATCTCGGGGACATCCCCTGCCCGCAAACGAGCTTTGGCCGGGGCGTCGGGCCCGCGCAGGAAGCCCTTGGTGCGAAAGCTTTCCACTTCGCTGCTCAAAGCCCGCGCGAGGGCGTCTTCGGATAAAAAAACATTCGCTTTTTGATCCACCGCGCGATGGCCGATCGCAATTTGCCGGGCGATTTTGCCCAGCCGGGCGATTCGCTTTGCCATGCTTCGTCGGAGGCGCGCCTGCATCCTTGCGAGTTCCCGGAGCGGAAAGGTGATCCACCAGGAAAACGACTTTTCCATCGCCGTCCTCCGCTCTTGTTCGGCGGCCAGCCGCTTCTTCCACTCGTCGCATTCGAATTGGAGCATTTCATTCCGCCGCCACGCCTCACCGCTGTCCAAATCCGCCGCCTCGAGCAGAGTTTGCAACTGTGCCATTGCCGGCGGGTTTTCGCAGCCGAGATCGCCCGCGGCGAGCGGCAGGCCTGGTGGATTTCGGTCCATGATCGGGTCGTCAGCAGGCTTCACGAAATGTGGGCGATTTGGGCGATTTGGTGCGGTTCATCGGCAATTTTAAAGCCGCCATTTTTCGAGGCGATATTTTTTTGTCGCCGCAGGTCGCAAAAGATCTGCGCGACCCGGGGAGTTCAGCGCCATTCATGCTTCGGATATTTTCGCGAGAGTTCCATTTTCAACTTCGGGTAACTTTCCTTCCAAAAATTGGCGAGGCTCGTGGTGACTTGCACCGGCCTTTGATTGGGCGCGAGGACTTGGATGACGAGCGGAACTTTCCCGCCTGCGATCCGCAGGTCGCCCTCGACGCCGTACAGATCCTGAATGCGCGCGGCGAGCGTAGGCGGGCCGTTTTCCGCATACGTGATTTTTGCGCGGCGTCCGCCGGGAAGGTCGAAACGCTCCGGAGCCATGCGGTCGAGGAGGTCGAGTTGCGCGGCGGAAAGCCACGACTTCACCACCGGCCACACGGTGCGATCCTTGATTTCGCGGTAGCTCATCGCGCCGAGGCAAAGCTGTTCGAGCAGCGTGCGCCGGTCCGACTGCGCGAGCGGCGGCAATTCGTATTCCGGGCACCATTCGGCGAGGCGATTGAGCCGCACGATCCACTGCTCGACGTCGAAGTTCCAATTGTCCAACGGGCACCGGCCGGCCTCGACCTCGGCGGCGAGAAGGGCCGCGGCGTGTTCGCGCGGCACGTCGTCGCTGCGCTCGGCGCGGATTTCCAGATCCCGAAAGCGCGTGACTTTGCGCGACATCACGCGGCGCTGCGTGGTGTCGTACGCATACTCTTCAGTCTGCCCAAATGCCTCGGGAAAAAGCTCCGTGAGCCACTCCTCCTGCACCGCCGTCGCGAGCGTGAGCAGTGTTTGCACGTCGTCGCGGTTCTCCACTTCGCGCACCTCGCTCGCGACGAGCAGCGGCGCATCCTGCACGACACTTTCGCGCGCGAGCACGCCGCGCCGTCCATGCACGAGCTGCACGCGCAGTGTTCCGCGATCGAGCCGCACACCGACCTGATCGGGGAATCCCGCGAGGATGCAGCGCGCCGTGTTTTCCGGGCTCGGGTCGCGCGGCGCGGTGTCGAGTTTCTCCGCGCGCGCGATGTCGAGGAATTGCTGCGCCAGTGCGAGCGCCTCGCGCGCGGCGATGCCGTTCACGCCGAGCGGACGCAGCCGCTGCGGATTGAAATTGGACGTCTCCGCAAGCCGCAGCGCGCGCAGCAGCACGAAGAAATCGCTCGTGCCGTCGCCGCCGAGCAGATCCTCGCGGTCCGTCTGCTGCTGCTTGCCCTGCGCACGATGCAGGATCGGTTTCCCCTGCGTGATCGCCGCGACCTGGCAGATCGTCGGCACGCAGCCGCGCTCGTGTGCCGCGAGCAGCATCCGCGCGTATCGCGGGTGCGCGGGGAAGGCGAGCATGCGCCGGCCGAGTTCGGTAATTTTCCCGGCAGAATCGGTCGCACCGAGATCGAGCAGCAGCGTCTCCGCGCGTTCGAGCGATTTCGCCTCGGGCGCTTCGAGCCAGCGGAAATTTGCGATGTCCGTGAACCCGCCCGCCTTGAGCGTGAGCACGATCTCCGCGAGATCGAGCCGCTTCACCTCGGGCAATTCCTGCGCGGGGCGATCCGCGTGCTCGCGCTCCGTCCACAGTCGCAGACACACGCCGGGCGCGGTGCGACCGGCTCGACCGGCGCGCTGCTCGGCGCTCGCGCGGCTGATGCGTTCGATGAGCAGCGTGTTGATGCCGCGGTGCGGATCGAACCGCGCGATGCGCGCGAGGCCGCTGTCAATCACCACGCGCACGCCATCAATCGTCAGCGAAGTCTCGGCGACATTCGTGCTCACGATTACCTTCCGCTGGTCGTAGCGCGCGACCGCGGCGTCCTGCTCGTTCGCCGGAAGCTCGCCGTGCAGCGGCAGGACGATGAAATATTTTCCCACCGACGAGGCGCGCACCGCGGAGATCGTGCGCGAGATTTCGTACGCGCCCGGCATGAAGATGAGCACGTCGCCCTCGGTGCGCGGCGTGAGATTTTCGAGTTCGTTCGCCGCCGACTCCCACACGGGAAATTCATCCGCGCGGATCGAGCGCTCCAGGTATTCCATCTCGACGGAAAACGTCCGCCCCGCGCTCGTGAGCGTGCGGCACGGCGCGAGGTATTTTTCCAGTACGCCGGTCTCCAGCGTCGCGGACATCACGACGAGTTTCAGATCGGGCCGACGCTCCTCTTGCAACGTGAGCGCGCGCGCAAGCGTGATGTCGCCGTAAAGGTGCCGCTCGTGGAATTCATCGAACAGGATCGCTGACACGCCGCGCAACGACGGGTCGTGCAGCATCCGCCGCAGCAGTACGCCCTCGGTGACGAATAAAATCCGCGTGCGATCGGACGCCACGCGATCGAGCCGGATCTGATAGCCCACTTCATCGCCGAGTCGCTGCCCGCGTTCACTCGCCACGCGCGCCGCGAGCATCCGCGTCGCGAGCCTGCGCGGCTGGAGCACGATGATCTGGCCATCTGCCGCGAGCCCGCGGTCGAGGAGAATCTGCGGAATCTGCGTGGATTTTCCCGAGCCCGTCGGCGCCTGCAGGATGAGCCGGTTGTCCTGCGTCAGCGCGTCCACGACGGCGGATTCGAGTTCGTAAATGGGGAGCGCAGCGTTCGGCACCGCTGCGCTGTACATGCTGGGTGCGGGTGCGCAAAGGATCTCGTAGGCGTGCTCGGCAGAGCGCGAAGATGCGAGCTTCCGCTCACGCCTACGATTCAAAACAGGCTGTCTTGCGCATCGGATCGTGCGGCAGTCGTCGCGCCGAGGATTGCGAGAAAGTTTTTTTCATCAAGGACGGCCACGCCGAGCGCTTGCGCGTCGTCGAGCTTCGAGCCTGCCCCAGACCCGGCGATCACGAAATCCGTTTTTTTGCTCACGCTGCTGCTCACGTTGCCGCCAAGCGCGCGGATTTTTTCCTGCGCCTCGCTGCGCGACATCGCTTCGAGCGTGCCGGTGATCACGCACGTCTTCCCCGCGAACGGCGAATCTGCCGCGTTTGCGCCGCCGCCGCGTGGATGAATGAACAACTGCCCGAGCCTCCGCAGCACGTCGCGTCCGACGTCGCTGGCAAACCATTCCCGCACCGCGCGCGCGGCGACCGGCCCGACGACGAGCACGGCATCCACCTCCGTGGCGCTCTTCTTTTTTGCCGGCGCGGCGAAGCCGCACGCGAGGAGACGCTGGGCGACGGTTTTTGCCTCCGCGAGCAGCGCTGCCTGCTGCGTGGCGAGCCGCTTTTTTTCGAGTTCGCTTTTGTCCTTGTGGATGCGTGCCCGCGGGCTGCTCGCCTCGATGCGCTCGCGCAGTTCCGTCAGCGTGATCACGTCGCGCAGCAGCGGGGAATCCGCCACCGCCGCGGGCGTCGCATGAAATTTCGCGAGGTCGTGCGCGGTCTCTTCGCCGACCTCGGGAATGGCGAGCGCGTGCAGCCAGCGGGCGAGCGGGAGCGTCTTGGCGCGCTCGATTCCCTCGATCACTTTGGTCGCGTTCTTCTCGCCGAAGATGCGCGGCTCTTCGTCGGTGCCGAGGTTCAGCTTCGCGAGTTGCTCGACATGGAGGTCGAAAAGATCGAGCGGCGATTTCACGAGGCCGCGCTCGATCACCTTTTCGGCGACGACTCCGCCGAGGCCCTCGATGTCGAGCGCGCTGCGCTGCGCGAAGAACTCGACGCGCCGCACCATCTGCGCCGGGCAGCCCGCGATGTTGTCGCAGCGCCACGCGACCTCGGTCTTCTTTCCAGCGGAGACTTGCGCGCGCGATATCGGGCCGCCGCATGCCGGACATTTTCCGCCGACGAATGCAAAAAGATCGAACGGCTCCGTGTCCGGCGGACGTTTTGATTTCACGACCTCAATCACCTCGGGGATGACCATGCCGGCCTTGCGGATGATCACGGTGTCGTCGATGCGGATGTCCTTGCGTTTAATTTCGTCGTCGTTGTGCAGCGTGGCGCGCGAGACGGTCGAGCCTTGCACGAAGGTCGGCTTCAGCTCCGCGACCGGCGTGAGCACGCCGGTGCGCCCGACTTGGATCGTGATGCCGAGCACGGTGGTCTCCGCGCCAGAAATCCACGGCACCGGCTTGTGAACGATCGCATAGCCGGGCGCTTTCGCCTTCGCGGGAATCCGCTCCCACGCGGCGCGGTCGTTCACTTTGATCACGACGCCGTCGATCTCGTAATGGAGCCGTTTGCGCAGGTCGCGGTCCTCGTGATAATCGCTCACGACCTCGCGCTGATATTTCGCGATCACGTCCTCCATGTCGTCGCACTCCCACCAGACTTCCTGCACCGGCAGGCCGAACTTTTTCAGCGCCCGCAGCGTCTCGGCGTGCGTGGAAAATGTGATGCCGTCGAGCGCGCCGACGGCGTAGAAAACCGCGCGCACGGGGCGTTTCGCGACTGCACCTGAGTCGAGTTGTTTCAGCGTACCCGCGGTGGCGTTGCGCGCATTTGGCAGCGTTTTTTCGCCGGCGGCTTCGAGCGCGGCGTTCATCTTTTCGAATTCCTTCACGGGCATGTACGCCTCGCCGCGCACCTCGAGCAGCGCGGGCGGATTTTTCATTTCGAGCCGCAGCGGGATCGCCTTCACCGCGCGAAGATTCGCCGTGATGTCGTCGCCCGTCGTGCCGTTGCCGCGCGTGACGCCGAGCGCGAGGAGGCCGTCGCGGTAATGCACGGAGATGGAGACGCCATCCACTTTCGGCTCCATCACATAGCCGACTTTTTCCGCGCCGAGCTGCTTGCGGATGGTCTGATCAAACCACCGCAATTCCTCGACCGTGCGCTCGTCCTGAAGCCGCACGCGCTTGCTGAAATCGAGTGCGGCTTCCTCGCCCTTCAGTTCCGGAGGCTCGATCTTTTCCAGCGACAGCATCGGCACGGCGTGCTGCACCTGCCGGAAGCCTTTCGACGGCGCACCGCCGACGCGCTGCGTGGGCGAATCGGGCGTGATGAGTTCCGGATGCGCGGCCTCGAGTTCGCGCAACTCGCGGTAAAGC
>JBBQJR010000112.1:0-8846 GCA_038326125.1 Chthoniobacterales bacterium | reverse complement strand
CGCGAATTGATTGACGCCGCGACGCGGCAGATGCAGCGGCTCGGCTACTACCCGTCATTTTTCAACAGCACGACCGAACCGACCATCGAACTCGCGGCGAAACTCTCCGCGCTCGCCCCCGGCCGGCTGCGCCACACGATGTTCAGTAACAGCGGCAGCGAGGCCAATGAAACCGCGCTGAAGCTCATTCGCTGGTATTGGAAATTGAAGGGTCAGCCGCACCGCACGAAAATCCTCACGCGGGAATTTGCCTATCATGGAGTGACGCTCGCCACCGCGAGCATGACGGGTTTGCCGGGCTGCCAGACGCCATTCGATCTGCCGCTGCCAGGTTTTCTGCACGCGCCCGCGCCGCACGCCTACGCCGCAAATCGCGAAGCCGATCCCGATGCGTACGCCGACTGGTGCATCGCGGAAACGGCACGCCTCATCGAACGCGAAGGGCCCGAGACGATCGGCGCAATTTTCGCAGAACCGATTCAAGGCGCAGGCGGCGTGATCGTCCCGCCACCCGGCCACCTCGCAAAGCTTCGTGCATTGGCGCGCAGCCACGGAATTCTTTTCGTCGCGGATGAAGTGATCACCGCCTTCGGTCGCGTCGGCGCGTGGTTTGCGAGTGAGCTGTGGAGCCTCGATCCCGACCTCATGTGCCTCGCGAAAGGCCTCACCAGCGGCTACCTTCCGCTCGGCGCGACGATGGTCGCCGATGAAGTCGCCGACGTGCTCATCCACGGCGGCTACCTCGCGCACGGCTTCACCTACCGCGGGCATCCGACACCGTGCGCCGTCGCGCTGGCAAACATTGCGGTCATCGAAAACGAGCATCTCATCGAGCGCGTGCGCGATGATGTCGGCCCGTATTTTCAGCAGCAGCTTCATTCTTTCGCGCAGCATCCCGCGGTCGCGGAAATCCGCGGCTGCCAGCTCATCGGCGCGCTCGAACTCGTCCCGCGCGGCGGAAAATCCGCGCTCACGCCGACCTCCGCGCTCGGCATCCGGGCGGCGAAACTCGCGCGCGAGGAAGGCGTGATCGTTCGCGGCATCCGCGACCTCATTGCGATCGCACCCCCGCTCACGATCACGCGCGAGGAGATTGATCTCCTGTTCGGCGGCGTCGCGCGCGCGCTCGACCGACTGTGAATCAGCAAAACGCTACCGGTGCCGGAGGTAGCTTTCGCGAAAACTACGGCAGGCGGGTGCGGTAGAAAGCTTGGGTAGCGGGTGGGTTGAGGTCGAGGAAAGGGAGGAGGCTGTCGTCGCCGGCGGGAAGAGTTTGCAGGAGCGTCCAGTCGAGGAGGTCGGGGCTGCGTTCGATGAAGTAGAGGCTGCGGGGGAGGCCGCGAAAGAGGACTTCGACTGCACCGCCGGAGCGCCGCGTGAGGCTGGCCACGGGCGGGTCGGTGACGGAGGAGGTAATCACTTTCACGTCGATGGTGGCGGTGACGCGCCCGCCGTGGCCATCGCCGAGGGTGGCGGTGAACTGGTCGGCCCCGAGGAAGCCGGGTGCAGGGCTGTAGGTGAGCCCATTGGCACTGAGCGCGACGGTGCCGCCGCGCTGACTGACCGGGCTCGCGTCGAGGAGTTCGAGCGCCCCGCCGGCGGCTTGGGCAAGGAGGCTCGGGCGCGGGAGGGTGAGCGTCGTATTTTGCCCTGCGGTGACCGCGAAGCCGCGGAAGGCCAGGGCGCCGGGCGAGGGCGAAAGGTTGATGGAGGCGCTGCCGTACAGTGGAGGAGCCGAGGGCGTGGCGCCGCGGAGGCCGCGGACGGTGAGGGTGAGCGGGAGGAAGCTGAGGACGTGCGGATGGGTGATGACGTCGCCCGCGGCATCGTGGGTGAGGAGGGTAGAGCCCGACCAAGTGGCAAGGTCGTCGTGGCTTTCCTCGAACCGCGCGGGGCGCTCGTAGGTGCCATTGACGATTTCGATCGCGCAATAATATAGCCGCCAGTGCGGGCCGCCGAGGTGGATGGGGGCGGCACCTTCGACTTGGTTGGTGGGAAGACCGGTGACGTTCGTCGTGTTGAGGACGGTGTAGCCAGCGATTGGGGAAGTCGTGGATTTGAGAAAGGTGACGAAGTTTCCCTCGCCGGGGACGTGCTGGTAAACGCTCGTGAGGTAGAAGGCGCCGCGGGCCTCAGAGAGGAAGATTTCGGGGCCGATGGGATAGCCGCTGGAATCGGTGGGGAGGCCGGGGATTGGGGTCGCGGGGGTCCAGATGGTGAGCGTGGCGTCGGTCGGGGTGAGATATTTGAGGGTGCTGTTGACGCTGACGACGCAGTAGATCGCGCCGGCTGCGGTGACGAAGAGGCGCGGACCCCAGACTTGGGTCGTGGCGGCGATGGGGACGTTCGCGAGCCAGGTCCAGTGGATGAGGTCGGTGGATTTCGCCAAACCGAAATAGGTCTCGCCATTTCCGAAATGGCCAGAGGTCGGAGGGACGTGGGCGCTGCCGTAGTCGCCGCTGGTGTAGGCGCAATACCATGCGTCGCCGATGCGCGCGATGCTCGGGTCGCGGAGGTCGTCGCCGCCGGGAGGCGCGTAGATGTCGTCAGCGCCTGCCGCGTTGGTGAGCATCCGCCAGACTTGGCCATCTGCACTGATCCCAATTTGCAGGCGCTGGCGGTTGTTGTGAAAAGTGGCCATGACATAGGCGGGCCGAACCTCCGGCAGGGCGGTGCCGGGAAGCCGCTGGCTGGTCGTGGCGAGAAGGACCGCACGCTGATTGGGGGCGAGCGTGGCCCCGAGGACGGAGACGCCGCCATCGAGCGAGAAATTTTCCGCGGCCACCGAGCCGTCGGCGAGCGGCTCGGAGAAGGTGACGGTGATCGCGTTCCCCTCCGCGCTCGCCACCGCGGAGATGAGTTCCGGCCCCGGGTCGCCGAAGGCCGGGGGCAGTGGCACGGCGATGCCGAGACCGAAGAGGGAGAGGAACGTGTAAAGCCGGAGCTGCCGCATGGCGAGGATGACGAGCAAGCGGGGACGTTACCGGCGCGAAAAGCACGGTCAATGGAAAGAGGTGCCCGCCGCGGCCCCGGACCGGGCGCAACCGAAGGCGGCTGCAATTCCGAAGCCTTCGAGAAAAGTGCCGCTGTCCGTAGCAGAGGCTCCAATCCGGCATTCCGAATCGAGCCGCTCCCCGGCAATTCGCTCGCCGGCTGCTCCCGCCGCGCGCAAAATTCGCATCGCCCATGGAGCGCATCCGCATTTACCAACTCCTGCCGCGCCTTTTCGGCAACACGAACGAGACGCGCCAGCCAAACGGAACGCTCGCCGAAAATGGCGTCGGAAAATTTGCCGACATCAGCGAAGTCACGCTGCGAGCGCTCCGGGACGAACTCCACATCACGCATTTGTGGCTCACCGGCGTCCTCGCGCAGGCGACCGCGACCGACTACGCCGCCATCGGCCGACGCGCTGACGATCCCGACTTGCTCAAAGGCCTCGCCGGTTCGCCCTACGCGATCAAGGACTGCTGCGACGTGTGCCCGGACTACGCCACCGATCCCGCGCGGCGCATGGAGGAATTCCAATCGCTCCTCGATCGCGCGCAAGCGCTCGGTCTGCGAGTGATCATTGATTTCGTCGCCAACCACGTCGCGCGTTCGCACCATTCGGAGATCGTCAATTTCGGCGCGCACGACGACCCCTCACAATTTTTCTCGCCGCAAAATAACTTCTTCTGGCTCCAACCCGATTCGCCCGGCGGTGGCCCACCGCTGCATTTGCCGACCGTGGTGAATGGCGAACGCGTGAGCCCGACGTGCCGCACCCTCGGCGCGGGCGACGGTTTTTTTTCCGGCGAAATGACACGCGGACGTGTGACCGGCAACAACGCCGCGACGTGGTCGCCGTCGATCTTCGACTGGTACGAGACGGTGAAACTGAATTTCGGCTACGACTTCACGACCGGCGCGCGCGCCTTCCCGCACGCCGCAAATCCGAGCGCGACGATTCCCGACACGTGGCTGAAAATGGACGCGGCGCTCGCGTACTGGCAGGCGCTCGGCGTGGATGGTTTCCGCTGCGACATGGCGCACATGCTGCCGCCGGAATTCTGGGCGTGGGCCATCGCGCGCGCGCGGGCCCGGCAGGCGCACGTCACGTTCATCGCCGAGGCATACGAAAATGATCCGATGAAAGTGGAGCACGCCGACCCTGCGCAACGCGTCGGCGGCATCCTGTCCGCTCTGCTGCGCGTGGGCTTCGACGCCATCTACGACGACCCGTCCTACAAGACGCTCAAGCGCATCTACGACGGACCCGCGTGGGCAAATGATCTCGACGGCACGCTCGCCGCGCAGCACCGGGAATTTTTTTCCAGCGCGCTGCGCTACGCGGAAAATCACGACGAGGTGCGGCTCGCCGCGCGCGATGAATGGGGCGGCATCGGCATGGAAGTCGGACGCGCGGTGAGCGGCGTGCTCTTCGGGATTTCGCGCGGCCCCGTGCTGCTGCACTGCGGGCAGGAAGTGGGCGAACCCGCGGATGGCGTCGCTGGTTTCGGGGGCGGAAACGGGCGCACCACGATCTTCGACTACTGGTGCATGCCCGAGTTTGCGAAGTGGGTGAATGGCCATCGCTTCGACGGCGCGCGCCTTTCCGCGCCGCAGCAGAGCCTGCGATCCTTTTACGGCAGGCTCCTCGGCGCGAGCGGCGCGCCTGCATTTCGCGACGGCGATTTTATTCCGCTGAACCGCGCGAACACGGGCAACGCGGAATTTGGCCGCATCGAAGGCGAGCCCGCGAGCGGGCACTGGCTCTATGCATACCTGCGAATCGCCGCCGCCGAAAACGCGCCGTTTCTCGTCCTCGTGAATCTGCACCGCAGCACGACATTCCGAAACGTGCGCGTGCTGCTGAGCGATGCCGCCCGAAATGCGCTGTCGCATTTGCATGGCACGTTGCTGCTGCAGGATCGGGTGAGCGGCCTCGCTCCGCTGCGCGTGGCGTCTCACGAATTGCTCGCGGGAGGATTGGTGATTCCCGAACTGCCACCGCTCACGCCCGCCTATTTCGAGATTCGCGACGGGGGAAATTCTTGATCGACGGCGCTCGTTGCACGCCTCGCCTACTCAAAAAACTCGATCACCCCGAACCGTTCCGACGTGTGGAAGTTCGCGCGCAGCGGCGGCGACCAGGCGGTGAGTTCGCGCGGCAGACTTCCGTCGCGCGAGGGACGATCGATGCGGCAGAAATTCGCGCGCCAGCGCGTGCCGACGCGCGGTGGCGAGTTCGTGACGCTCGCAAACGGAATCGCGATTTCCACACTCCATCCGCGTGCATCCGTGCGCACCAGCGTGCGAAGTCCGTCGCAATCCCACGCGCGATCGACTTTGTAGCCGCTGCGACTTTTGCGAAATGCAATGTCCAGCACGGTGCCGAGTGGGTTCACCTCAATCTCAAAGTAGCTCTCCAAATCGCCGACCGGATCGAAGAACACCTCCACTGTTTCCTCCTCATAAAGCGGCGCGTCGCGCTGCGTCATCGTCGCCCACGGGTCGCGATCTTCGGCGAGGAAAAGCAGCCGCCACTCGTCGTCATTCCACACAGCACAAACCTCGGTGCCCTGCTGCGGCGTGGCGACCGTGAGCGCATCGGCGAAGCGCGCGCGAGGCAGTTCGCGCCAGAGCGGAGAATGCGCGTCCGCGCTCAACTCACCGAGCGGGCGACGCGCGCAGCGCAGCGTCGGGTTCATTTTGCCCACAGCACGCGCGCGCCGTGCAGTGTCGCGTGCACGTCGAATTTTCCGCCGCGCCAGCGCGCAAAAACGGATGATGCCGGCACGCGTTTCACCGCCCCGGCGCGGCGCAGCAGCGCCCACGCGCGCCCGGATGCAGCGTCCCATGCCTCGGCGAGCGGCACGCCGCTCATCGCCACGTAGCGCTCCACGGCTTCGCGCATCGTGATGGCGGCACCGGCGAGATTTGGGCGGCCCGGCTGGCGCGCGATGCGATCGGGGCCGATCTCGATCTCGAGATCGCCGATGGTGTAGCGCCCGCTCGGCGCACCGGCGGCGGACATCGCATCGGTGACGAGCACGATGCGCTCCGCGCCTTTCACGCGGCGATAGAGCCGTACGATTTCCGGCGGAAGGTGCGCGCCATCCGGGATGATGCTCGCGGCGAGTCGGTCTTCCGCGAGTTGCGCGAGCACGGGATTTTGGTGCCGGTGCATGAGCTGCGGGCAGCCGTTGCCGAGGTGCGTGGTCATGAGCGCGCCCGCGTCGCAGGCGCGCGCAATGGTCGCAGCGTCGGCCATGGTGTGTCCGAGCGCGGGCAGCACATTTTCCGCGCGGAGTTGTCGGATGAAAGTGACCGCGCCTTTCACTTCCGGCGCGACCGTCGTGAGCACGATTCGTCCATTCGCCGCGCGCTGCCACTCGCGCCAGAGCTTGCGACTCACGTCGCGCACTTGTGCGAGCGGATGCGCGCCGCGTGCGCCGTCCTGCGGGCTGATGAACGGTCCTTCGAGGTGAAATCCCGGCACGCTCGCAGCGATGTCCGCATCGCTGCCGAGCGCCGCAACGAGTTCGCGGAACAGCCCGACGAGCCGTTCCGGCGATGCGGTGATCAGCGTCGGCAGGACATGCGCGCAGCCGTCGCGCCACATCGCGCGGATCGCTGCGGCCATCTGCTCGCTGGTCGTGTCCGGGTGATTGAAATCAATTCCCGCGTAGCCGTTGCACTGGAGATCGAGCAGGCCAGGGCCGAAGACGACATCGGTTTTCGCGCGCACGCGGCGGCGCGACACCACCCGCGCGCCGTCGTGGACAAATTCAAACGTCGCACCGGTGCGCACATGAGCGGCGACGATGGTGCGGAGTTTTGGCGGGCGAGATTTCACGGGCGCATCGTGCAGCACGGCGAAACGAAACGCGAGCATCGGCCACCGGCGAATCGCAGTTTGCTGACGCGCTCACCGATGCACGCGCGATCCTGCGGATGCGCGGCTGCGTTTTTTTTCAGCCCACGGGCGTGCGCTCAAAAAAGCTCACCCTGCGCTGGCGCGGCCTTCGGAATCGGCGCGGGCGCGGGCGGCGGAGGCGCACTCTGCTGAAGCTGCACTCCGCTCGCGATGGCATCCGCCTTCACCTCGGCGAGCAGGCCCTTGAAATCGCACGACTCCAGCGCGGCGATCAGCTCCGCCCACTGCGGCCGGATCAGCAATGCGTCGAGCGCCACCAGCAGCGGCAGATCCTCATCGAGCCGCACCATCTCGCGATTTTCGCGGATGCGCGCCGCACCCTCGCGCAGCTTCTCGCGCGTGCGCTCGCTTTTCACCGCAGCGAGATTCGCGAGCAGCGCGTCGAGGCTGCCAGCCTCATTGATCAAAGTCGCCGCCGTCTTCGGGCCGACGCCCGCGATGCCGGGAATATTGTCCACCGTGTCTCCGATGATCGCGAGCACGTCGCCGATCCGCAGCGGGGGCACGCCCCACTTTTCGCGCACCTTTTCCTCGCCGAGCAGCGCGAAGCCATCGGTCGGATTCGCGAAGTCCGTCTTGTTCGTCGAATACACGCGGCACTGCGGATTCACGAGCTGGTAGAGGTCCTTGTCGTTCGTCGCGAGCACCACCTCGTGCGCCTGCGCCTGCGCGGCGATGGCGTAGCTCGCCATGAGGTCATCCGCCTCCGTGTCCGGCACGCCGATGCTCGCGATGCCCATCATCGGCACGAGGGCGCGGATGAAAGGAAACTGCGGCCGCATTTCCTCCGGCTGCTCCGCGCGGGTCGCCTTGTAGTCCGGCTGAAGTTCGGTGCGGCGCTTCGGCAACCCCTCGTCCCACAGCACCGCGACGAGATCAGGCTGCACGTCCTTGAGCATCTTGCGGAGCGTTTTGACGAAACCGTAGATCGCGTTCACTGGCTCCCCGCGCGAATTCGTCAGCCCGCGGATCGCGAAGAACGATCGGTAAACATAGTAGGGACCGTCAACGAGCAGCAGCTTCATCGGCGCGGAACGAAGCGCGCCGCCAGCGCGATGTCGAATGTGGAATGCCGGAGCGTTGTCCAAATTTGGAATCCAAAAATCAGGGAGCGCAACCTGCGCGAGCGCATGGCTCCGCCATTTCATGGCTTCTTGGCTTCCAAATTCAAAAACGGCCCGGCGCGCCGCGCCGCCCTTTACAAGAATCCCCATCCCCCTACCTTCCCGCCCGCATGAACATCCTCATTCTCGCGGCCGGATACGCGACACGCCTCTACCCACTCACCCTCACCAAGGCCAAGCCGCTCCTCGGCGTCGCCGGCAAGCCGATGATGGAATGGGTCATTGATAACCTCGCGCCCATCCCCGGTATCTCCAAGGTCTTCGTCGTCACGAACCACAAGTTCGCCGCCGACTTCCAAACGTGGGCCGACGGCTACAATGCCTCGCACGCGAAGCTCCCCTTCTCCATCGTGAATGACGGCTCCACCAGCGACACCGACAAGCTCGGCGCCATCGGCGACCTCAATTACGTCGTGCAGAAATTCGGCATCGAAGGCGAAGACCTCCTCGTCGTCGCGGGCGACAACCTTTTCAGCCAAAGCCTCGAGGGCTTCGGCGCGCACGCGCGCGAAAAGGGCACGCCCGTCCTCGGCGTCTATGATGTGAAGTCGCTCGACGAGGCGAAGAAATACGGCGTCGTCGCCGTGGACGCGCAGGGCGTCATCACCGAATTCGTCGAGAAGCCCGCGCAGCCGCCGAGCACCCTCATCGGCATCGCCCTTTACTACTACCCGAAGCACGTCGTCCCGCTCATCCGCCAGTATCTCGCCGAGGGCAACAACCCCGACCAGCCCGGCCGCTTCGTGCAATGGCTCTACCCGCGCACGCCCGTCCACGCCTGGAGCGTCCCCGGCACGTGG
>JBBQJR010000111.1:0-8892 GCA_038326125.1 Chthoniobacterales bacterium | reverse complement strand
GCGGCCCGTCACCGTCCGCGACCGTACCCTGCTCCAGCTCCGCGCGCTCGCGTCCTTCAGCGACGGCCTGCCGAAACCCGATGCCGAGCGCTACACGCTCATCTGGATCACAAAAGAAGACGGCGGGAAGAAACTCACCGTGCGCGCCCTCGGCGGCGACGGCGTGAAGGACAAAACCCCCGCGCAAGTTCGCAAGGCGCTCGAAGCCCCCGACACCGACTGGGCCAAACTCTTCAGCGACCCCGCCGTCTTCCACCGCCTGAAGGATCGCTGAGCGGAGACGCCCATCCCGTTTTCGATTCGAAAAAAACCGGGCACCAAGGCGGGATCGGCCGCGCTGCGCTCACTCCCACCTCGTGTCCCTCTGTTCCAAGTCGCTGCAGTCAGGTGCGCAGGAGAGAAATTGATTTAAAACGTAATCTTCGACCGATAAAATTGAAAAAATGACCACGCGCATTCTACAGGCTCTTGATCTTGGTTATTTCGAGGAGCGTCCCACCCGAGGAGTTGATCCTGAGTCGAGCGCTTATTGGCATTGCTGCAGCTCGCTTCGCCGTCCTTTCGTCCGTATCACACGTCGCCGAGGGCGTTACTCTATTTTGGTGGATTTGTTTGAGCAGCATTTCACCGAGGAGCTTCAGCAGAGTATGTTTGATCTGCTCCGGTCTGCCGCCATCAACCCGAAGCGAGCAAAGTTTGGGGTTGGGCCGCTCAGCGTTTCATGTGACAGCGTAGCGCCAGAGCAGATACATCGGGTTGCTCACGATATGTACCAGTTGGCGAAGGCTGCTCCACTTCAGCCTCGCTTCGCTCTCCAGACGGAATGAATGCGTCAGGACTTGATCGGCGAATACATCGGCCAGACGGCCCCAAAGGTGAATGCGAAAATCACGGAAGCACTCGATGGAGTGCTTTTCATTGATGAGGCATATTCGCTCGCGCCACCGTACATCAGCAACGACTTTGGCGCGGAAGCAGTGGCGACGCTCATCGCAGAGATGGAGAATCACCGGGATCGGCTCGCAGTGATTGTGGCCGGCTACCCGGACGAAATGAAGCGATTCATCAATTTGAATCCGGGCCTTGGCTCCCGCTTTACGCGTTATATCGCATTTGAGGATTGCCAGCCCGGTGAACTGGCCCAGATATTCTTGAAGCTTGCCCAAGATAGCGACTACGGCCTCGACGAGGAAGGTCGAGCTGCCTTACTGGAGCACTTTTCCATCACTTATGCGGTTAGAGGAAAAGACTTTGGCAACGGGCGTTACGTCAGGACTCTCTTTGAAGAATCCGTCGAGCGCCAGTCCACCCGGTTGCTGATCGCGGGTTTGCAAGATCGCCAATCCCTTACTTTGCTCACGGCAGCGGACTTGGCGATTTGAACCCGGAACCTAGGAACAGCCCCGACCTACTTTTCCACTTCCTGCTCAAGCACACGTAAGTAATCGTCGAGTTGCAGCGGCGCCGAGCCCGCTACGAATTGAAACGCAGAATTGTAACGATTTACAATGTCGATGCCCCCGTCGATCAGTTCCTTGAGATCTGGCAATGGCCAATCCTTTACGAAACCCGCTCGTCGGCTGCCAGCACATTCAGGATCTATGTGCATGACGATCTTATGTCGCCACTTCGTGAGAAGACTCACAAGTCGTTTGTCTTCTTGACAGGAACTCCCTTTACAGAACTCCTGGTCCTTAGCGAACTGGTCGCGGTCAGGATTCCAACGCTGAGCCACCCATTCATCAAGACGTGGTCTGTCAGCATATCTGCTTCTGAATCCCCGTTCTTGAAATAATTCCCAATTCGTATCCACCGTTTGGAGAAACGTCTTGAGCGTAACTGCCTTTCCCTTCTCAACGAAAACTCTGCATAAATGCACGAAGGCGCCGTTGAGGTGGGCTTCGCGCGTGAATTCCCAAAATGTCCGTGCGCGGTGTATAGCTTTCCCGAACCTCGACCAGTTTTTATTTAGCCCAATACCGATGTGATAGTGAGCGTTCGCCTTAAACAAGGCCACCCGCAATGCTTCAATCTGCATCCCAATCTCCTTTTCCGGGTTATGTGGCTTCTTTCTCGTCATAGAAAATCAATTTGGCTCGGCGTGCTTGAGGGTGCGACACAGTTCGACGAGGCGCGGGGCCATCATTGCGAGGTAGGCCATCATGCCGTTTAGCCCGAGGAATTCCATGAAGGCGCGCGTATGCTGCCGAGCTTGTCGGCGCACAGGGTGCCGTCCTTTTCCTGGAAGAAGGCGTTGTCGTTCTGCGCGCTGTCAAAGGGCGGGTCGAGATCGCCGAGGTCCACGGACTCGTCGGCGATGGTGCGGGTGAGGGATGTCGAGGTTGTCCCCGTAGTAGAGCGTGCCCATGCGCCGCGGGTGTAGCGTGTGCCAGGGGGAAGGCGAGGCCGGACGGCGGCAATTCCTCCGCGGTCGGCGGCTGCCATCTGCCGGGAGCCGACGCGCCAGCGCCGAGCATGGCCGCGGCAATGGAGGGCGGGACGCCGTGCCCTTCCGCTTCCGGCGCGTGGGTCAAAGGATCGTTCCCCGCAGGAGCAGGACTGCGACGGTGAAGTAAATCACCAGGCCGGTGACATCCACGAGGGTGGCGACGAATGGCGCGGACGAGGTGGCCGGATCGAGCCGGCATTTTCGCAGCAGGAACGGCAGCATCGAGCCGCAGAGCGAGCCCCAGAGCACGACGCCGACGAGGGCAAAGGCCACCGTGCAGGCCACGAGCAGCCAGTGCGGGCCGTAGATGTTTGAAAACGCCGACCAGATCGCGATGCGCAGGAAGCCGATGCTGCCGAGGATCAGGCCGAGGCTCAGCCCGGATTTGATTTCCTTGCGCATGACCATCCACCAGTCGCGCAGCTTCACTTCTCCGAGAGCCATCGCGCGGATGATGAGCGTGGTGGCTTGCGAACCGGAATTGCCGCCGCTGGAAATGATGAGCGGCACGAAGAGTGCGAGCACGACGGCCTTCTCGATTTCCTTTTCAAAAAAGCCCATCGCCGTCGCGGTGAGCATCTCGCCGAGGAACAGGACCACCAGCCACGTCGCGCGCTTCTTCACCATGCGCCGGAACGGGATCGTCGTGTACGGCTCGTCGAGTGCTTCGCTGCCGCCGATGCGCTGGATTTCCTCGGTGGCGGCGCGCTCGGCGACATCGAGCACGTCGTCAATGGTCACGATGCCGACCAGCTCGCCCGCTGAGTCCACGACCGGCAGGCTGTTGCGGTCGTATTTGCGGAAGGCATCCAGCGCCTCCGTCTCGGAATCCCTCACCTTCAGCGCGGTGAAGGTGCTGTCGCGGAAATCCGAGACTCTCGCCTCGAACGGCCGCAGCAGGAACTCGCGGATGCGCACGTCATCAATGAGCTTGCCGGTCTGATCCACGACATAGACGACGTTCAGCGTCTCCTTGTCCTTTCCGTATTTGCGGATGTGATCGAAAACGTCCTTCACCGTCATGTCTTCGCGCACCGCGACGAACTCCGGCGTCATCAGGCGCCCCACGCTGTGCTCCGGGTAGCCGAGCAGGGATTGCGCGATTTTGCGCTCTTCCGGGCTCAGCAATTCCATGAGCCGGTGCACGGCATCGCTCGGCAATTCCTCGAGCAGCGCGGTACGATCGTCCGCGGGCATCTCGTTGATGATTTTCGCAGCCTCGGTGTGGCCCATCGCCTTGAGCAGCGCCGTCTGCGCGTCGATCTGGAGATAGGCGAAAGTCTCGGTCGCGACCTGATGGGGCAGGATGCGGAAGACGACGACCTGCTCGCCTTCGGGCAGTCCGGCGATCAGTTCCGCGAGATCCGCCGGCGGCCAGTCTTTGAAAGTCTCACGCAGCGCGGTGAAATTGCGCGCCTGGATCAGGCCGTTGATCGCCGGTTCGATGAGCGGGGCAAACATGATTTTCCTATTTCAAAAGTGGTGCAGGCGATGCGACGCGGCAGTGATGCGCTCGGGAGCGCGGCAACGTGGCGAGCGCCTTGCGCAATGGCAATCCTGTTGAACCGTGAGCACGCTGCAGGGCGAAATATTTCGGCACCGCACCGCTGTTCTCACTCGTCCCATTTCCGAAACTCGAAGCATTTGCTCCGCTGCTGACACGCGCGCAATTCGTGAAATGTGGCTAATCTAAAAGCGGTGATTGCGAGTTGACGAAGGAAAAAACTACGAAGGACGCGAAGGGCACCAAGCAACTGCAAAGCGAGCGGAAGTTTTTGAAACATTCGGGCAGACACGAAATCCTCTTGGGACGATTCATTCGCCCTTAGACTCTGCGTCAAATCACCTTCGCGCCCTTGGTGCCCTTCGTAGTTTATTCCGGATGCCACTCTTGCACTCGGCGCGGAACTGTCTTCCTTCCCGCCCCCGATTCTGCGACTGCTTCGCGTTCGGCATTCTTCATCCGTCATTTCCAAAAACCATGCTTTCCATTCGTGACCTTCGCAAAAGCCTCGGCGGGCGCGTCCTTTTCGAGGGCGCATCCATGCAGGTGAACTACGGTGAGCGCGTCGCACTCGTCGGCCCGAACGGCACGGGCAAGTCCACACTGTTCGGGTTTATTCTCCGCAAGGATGATCCCGACGCCGGCACTGTCGAGCGCGATGCGTGGACGATGGTCGGCTACCTCCCGCAGGAGGCCGAGTGCGTGGGCGACGAAACCGTGCTCGACATCGCGACTGGCCGCGCAGGCGACATCGCCGTGCTGGAGGAAAAATTGCACGCACTCGAAAAAATCGGCGACTGCGAGAGTGCGGAATACATGGAAGCGCACGCGAAGCACGAGGCGCTCGGCAATCCACAGGTGGACGCGAAGGCGAAGCGAATGCTCCACGGCCTCGGCTATCGCGAGAAGGATTTTTCGCGCCCCGCAAAGGAGATGAGCGGCGGCTGGGTGATGCGCGCGCACCTCGCACGACTGCTCGTGATGGAGCCGGATTTGCTTTTGCTCGACGAGCCGACGAACCACCTCGATCTGCTCTCGCTGCTCTGGTTGCAGAATTACCTCAAGAACTATTCCGGCGCGGTGCTGCTCATCTCGCATGATCGGCAATTCATGGATGAGATCGTCGAGCGCGTGTACGAAATAGATGAGCGCAAACTCGTCGCCTACACGGGCAACTACACCGCTTTTCTGGAGCAAAAGGAGGCGAACTACGAGCAGCAGAACGCCGCGTATAAAAATCAGCAGAAGGAAATCGCCGGGCTCCAGGAATTCGTGGACCGCTTCCGCTCCGTCACCTCGAAGGCTTCGCAGGCCATGAGCAAGCTCAAGCAGATCGAGCGCATGGAAAAAATCGAGAAGCCGCTGCCGCCGAAGAAGCCGTTCCGTTTCCAAATCCCGCAGCCGCCGCGCATCGGCCAGCGCGCGGTGTCGCTCGAGGGAATCCATCAGGCCTACGGCGATGTGAAAGTGTACACGGGCCTCGATCTCACCATCGAGCGCGACGAGCGCACCGTGCTCGTCGGCCCGAATGGCGCGGGCAAATCCACGCTGCTGAAAATCCTCGGCGGCGTCCTCGATTTCCAAAAAGGCACGCGCACGCCGGGACTGAACGCGAAGATCGGCTACTTCAGCCAGCACCGCTCCGCCACGCTCGATCCCGCGAAGACCGTGCTGCAGGAAGTCATGGAGAGCGGCAAGGATCTCAGCGAAAACGACGCGCGCGGAATTCTTGGATCGTTCCTTTTTCGCAAGGACGAAATCTACAAGAAGACCGCCATCCTCAGCGGTGGCGAAAAGACGCGGCTGAACCTCATCAAGTTCCTCGTGGACCCGCCGAACCTCCTGCTCATGGACGAGCCCACGACGCACCTCGACATCCACACCGTCGAGTCACTCATCCTCGCGCTGGAGAACTACGCGGGCACGCTCGTCTTCATTTCGCACGACGTGCATTTCATCCGCAAACTCGCGACGAAAGTCCTTCACGTGAACGACGGCAAAGTCACCGGCTACCCCGGCGGCTACGATTACTTTTTGGAAAAGACCGGTGCCCTCGACGACGAGCGCGCGGCGATCACGGCGGGGTAGAATTCGCCGCGAGGCGGGCGGCGAGATTCCAGTATCGCGTCTCATCGTGGGAGCGAGTGAAGAGAGTCTTCTTCCGTCCGTCGCGCACGGGCACGGCGCCGTTGTGCCAGTCGCGGAGGAGGAGGAGATTGTAGTAGAGGCGCTGCATGGCGAGGAACTGCGTCGGCGCAGGCGTGAGATTTTCGCGGAGTTTCGCGCGGTTGCCACCCGGCACATTGCGACCGGACTGAAGTCCGAGCAGGCCCCACACGCTGCGGCCACCGTCGAAATAGTCGTTAGGAGCCTTACCAAAATAGAGGCTCTCGGGCGGCGGGTGCGTTCCTTTTTTGAACGTCCTCGGACGCGGTGCGCTCGCGATTTCCGCGACGCTAACTTTGAGCGCGCGGTCCGCCTTCAACATGCCTGCGCCGAGGTAGCGGTCCGCCGCGTGGCGGTCGCCGCGGTCGGCGGATTTCAGCAGCGCGTGATAGACCGCCTCGGCCTTGTGCCAGTCCGACCACCAGCCGGCGCGCACGAGTTCCGCGCGATGCGCCTGCAGCCAGAGTGCGGCGGCGGCGGCGACTTGCGGCGTCGCGGCGGATGTTCCCGAGCCGTCGAGGTCCACTCCGTCGGCCACGAGCTTGTCGCCATTTTTGCGCAACGTGATCCACGGGACATTCGGCGCATACGCGGCGATGGGATGCGCGCGGAGATTGCCGAGACGCTTGCTTTCGCTCGTGTCCGGTTTGCTCATCGGACGCAGCAGCGAGGTGTTCGTGCCGTCCGCGCCGTAGCTGCCGCGGAAGGCCCACTGTTTCCACGCACCGAGGTGCGCGAGCACGCGCGCGAACGAATTGCGCGCGTAGCTCTGGCGATCCGACGTGACGCCGGTGACGCCGACCACGCGGCGAAACGCGGCGGGGTACACGGGACTCGCGGGCACGATGAAGCCGCGCGGCTGAAATGGATTGAACGCGAGCGAGAAAAAATCGCTCTCCGCCGCGAACATCGCCGTGCCGCGTTCGTAGGCCGCATTCACCGCATCCACCCAAGCCTGCGTCGGCGCGCCGCCGTGGCTTATCGTGATCACATCGCAGCCGCGCACGCGGCTCGCGTAATCGATCCCGTACGCGAGTTCGCCGGTGCCGAGCGAAAAAACCCACGGCGCGATTTTCACCGGCACGACGTGCGCGTACGGCGCGCCGCCGAGCCAGCCGTCGTAGCTTTTCACGCGCCCGCCGGGCACCTCCTGTTTGTCCATCTGCACCCAGCCGCCGGCGAGAATGCCGGAAGTGCCCATGCCGTGCGAACCGCCCGCGAGTTCCGGCGGCACCGGTTTGGGCGCGGTGACCGGCTCGTGCCGCGCACGCTGCCGCGCCGCTTCCTGCGCGTATTCGAGCAGGCCGACGACGTTCGCCTGCCAGTCGCCGCGTTCGAGCTTCAGCGGACTCGCGGGATGCCGCGCGTCGAGCCCGTTGTCGAGATGGCCGATGCGCACGCCCTCGCCGGGATGCTCGAAATGCTGCTGCGCCTGCGCGATTTCGGAATGGGCTGCGTCGAAATGCCACATTGGATCGATGATGAATTTGCGCGCGTCGTCCGGGTCAGTCTGCCGTCCGTCGGGCCACACCTTCATGTGCGGCGCGCCGACGACGAGCCGCACACCGTCGCCAAATTTGGAAGGGACGCGCTGGCCCTCCTCGACCTTGATCTGCTTTTTCGGCGGCACGGTTTTGAAGCTGAGATTCGGCTCGATGAGCAGCGGATACACGCCGAAGCCGCCCCGCACGGCGTCCGCGATTTTCGGCGCGCGGGAGAAAATGGCGCGCCAGTACGCACTCGCGCGATTGGAGGTGATCGGGTCGTCGTCGTTCCATGCGACATACCATTCGCCCTGCCGCCCGCCGGTTTTCGGCGCCTGCAAGACGTGGCGAAATTCCCAGCCCTGACTTCTGCACCCGGCAAGCGGCTGGCCGATCGGCACCTTCACCAGCACCGTCTGGCGCAGTCGCACCGAGTCGCCGAGCATGCCGCAGCCGGTGAGGAAAAATCCCGCAACGGGGAGTGAGATGATCGCCTGAACCGCACGCATCGAAGGCTTCATGAGAAGACCACCTTAGATGAAATCCGACGTGCCGTGACAAGTCGAATGGCCGCGCGTGGGTGGTTGAAAATTTCGCCCACTCCCCGCGAAGTGTGCGACGCCGGCGCATTCACGGTGCGGCGATTTTGAAATCGCCGCCTCCAGCACAAAAGTATCGGAAGCCGTGATTTTGCGCGTGGCGGCGCGACGCGCGCGGCTTAATTTCTCCTCCGCAACAACACACCAATTTATGGGCAAAGAATTCAACATCACTCCGCGCACTGTACCGCACGTCGAAACAAAGTACCGCCGCATCGCGACGCCGATTCCGCATCCCGACTCGCTCGCGACTTTGGAAAAGCTGCGCAAGTTTGAGCCGCAGTCCATGCGCGGCCAGCCGCCGATCGTGTGGGAGCGAGCGGAGGACATTTCCATTTTCGACAAGCATGGCAACCGCTGGCTGGACTGGTCGAGCGGCGTGCTCGTGACGAATGCGGGCCACGGCGCGCCGGAGGTGAAGCAGGCGATCATCGAGCAGGTGAACAGCGGGCTGCTGCACAATTATTGTTTCCCCAGCGAGGAGCGCGCGGAACTTGCGGAGTATCTCGCGGGCCTCGCGTCGGAGGGATTGCGGAAAGTTTTTCTGCTCACGACGGGATCGGAGGCGACGGAGTGCGCGATCAAGCTCAGCCGCGCGCATGGCATCAAGGTCGGCGGGAACAAAAAGATCGGCATCATCGGCTGGGAGCGCGGCTTTCACGGGCGCACGCTCGGCTCGCAGCAGGCGGG
>JBBQJR010000110.1:0-8919 GCA_038326125.1 Chthoniobacterales bacterium | reverse complement strand
GCACGGAGGCATCGCTCGGCACGCCTTTGCGCATCATGCCGCCGTCATCAATCGCGACCTTCGCCGTGAAACGCTCCACGCCCTCTGGCAGATCGAAAACGATCGCCGAGGGCGCGTGCGTGCCGAAGCCGTGCGCAAAAGTTTTCGCATCCGCGAGCAGCGGCCCGCCCGCGTGATTTTTCCCGAGGCTCACTTTGCCCGCGCCGGACTTCGCGGACTTCCACGCGAGCGTGGTGAGGTCCTTCACCGAGCCGTCGGCCATGATCAGTTTTGGCTCGAGCCAGTCGGCCCAATCGCAGCTCAGCGAGCCCTCGTCCGAGACGACGAGCCAGAGTTCCTTCGCGCCGTGCAGCGGGGCATCGAGATCAAAAATGCGCGGCGTCGTCTTGCTCGTCATCAGCGGCGTCTCCGCGACGGCCTTTGTCGCATCGGCGGCAAATGTCGCGGCATTCAGCGCGACGGATGCGGCAAAAGTGATAGCGGCGCGCAGGAAAAAAAGTGGCGGAGTGATCATGGAAAGTCCGAAAGTGAGCGCGGTTGGAGGAACCCGAGCAAGAGCAACTTCGCGCGCGTCCTCGCAAGCGTCCGCCACGCTGCATCAGTCGCACTTGCAAACGGGGTGGATGCAAGCGGCGGCGGATAATCGTAGGCGCGGGTGGGAGCCCGCGTCCGCGCTCTCCCGAGCGCGCCTACGATCGGAGTCGCACTTCGCACATCGTGCGGTGTTCGACTGCCGTGGGCGTTCCGCCGTCCCTCACAGCGCGTGGGAGTGCCGCGCCTGCCGCCGTGCGGCGCGGATGGCGGCGGGCTTCGGCGGTGCGGGCATCACGGAAACTCCGCGAAGTGAGAGCGATTCGCGACCGGGCGTGCGCCGCCAGTCGGTCTGAAGCGCCGCAGCGACGGACCCGCATTCCGCGCCATTTTCCGTGAGGAAGTCGAAGAGGCCCTGCGCGATGGATTGCAGCGCGATCTGGTGCGTGCGGCGCAGCGTCGCGTGCAGCCCGTCGCTGAAGCGCAGGAATTCCGCGAAGGGCGAGCGGCCGTCGCGCCACAGCAGCGCGAGCGTACCGGAAAAATTCCCACTGTTTGCCACGATGTCCCAGTAGCGCGCGAAGCGGCGCATCCGCTGCATCGTGAGAAAATCCATGTCGCGCGTTTCGAGGATTTCGTACGGCGGATGCGGCGCGTATTTCATGCGATACTCCGCGTCGTGGCGGACGATGGGCGTGCCGCGCAGGCGTTTCAAAATGCCGACCTGAATCTCCTGCGGGCCAAGCTGCACGAGACGATCAAAGCCGCGCCCAAAGCTCTCCATGCCCTCGCCGGGCAGGCCGACGATGAGGTCCGCGTGGACATGCACGCCGGTCTCCTCGCGCAGAAAGCGCAAGTTGTCCGCGAGGCGTTCCAGATTCTGCCGGCGGCTGATGTTCTTCGACACCGCGTCGTCGAACGTCTGGATGCCGACCTCAAACTGCACCGCGCCCGCCGGAAATTTTTTGATGAGTGCGCGCAATTGTTCCGGCAGTCGGTCGGGGATCATCTCGAAGTGCAGGAAGAGCCCGTCGCGCCAGCGGTCGAGGAAGAACTGGAGAATCCCCATGCTCGTCGGCAGGTGGAGATTGAACGTGCGATCCACGAATTTGAACTGCGTCGCGCCGCGAGCGAGCAGCCGCTGCATCGCGGCGAGAAATGCTTCGATCGGAAATGCACGCACCGGGACATCGAGCGACGAGAGGCAGAATTCGCAGGTGAACGGACACCCGCGCGATGCCTCCACGTACACGATGCGGTGCGCGAGATCCTCGTCGGTGTAAAAGTCGTACGGCGACGCGAGGCCGTCGAGCGCTGGCAGTTCCGCGGGGATGATTTTGGGAAATGCAGAGTGCGGAGCGGGCGCAGGAACACAGGCTTCCAGCCGGTGCGGATCGGGGGCATCCTGCCTCCCGTTTTTTTCCGCAGGCTCATTTCTTCCGGGATCGCAGGCTGGAAGCCCGCGTTCCGCACCGGCTGGAAGCCTGTGTTCCGTCGGCCTCGCGCACTCACCATGCCCAGCCAGAATTTCGCGACAGACTTCCGCGAACTTGAGGTCCGCCTCGCCGGTGATGACATGGTCCGCGAGCGCGACGATTTCCTGCCCCTCCGTCTCGTGCGAAACCTCCGGCCCGCCGAGGATGACGGTCAGCTCCGGGCGGATGCGCTTCAGAAGCGCGACGACCTCCGTCGTCTGCTCCACATTCCAGATATACACGCCGAAGCCGACGATGCGCGGCGCGTGCGCGAGAATCGCCTCGGTGATTTCGAGCGGCGTCTGGTTGATGTGAAATTCCGCCATGCACGCCCGCGCGGACAGCGCTCCGAGATTGGCCATCAGGCAGCGAAGGCCAAAGGAAGCGTGAATGTATTTTGCATTCAGCGTGGTGAGGACGATGTCCGGCATTCGCGCGAAGTGTGGCCGATCCCGGTGCGCCCCGCAATGGGAGCGGCGACTTCAAAGTCGCCGCTCCCAGTCACTCCGGCTTCGGGTCGCGGCCGAGCAGGCGCGACATCGCGTCGGCGGGCGCGACGGTGCCGTCGAGGATTGCCTTCACTTGATCGATGATCGGCGTCTCGACGCCAAATTTCCGCGCGCACTCGAACGCGCTGTAGGTCGTCGGCGCGCCCTCGGCGACCATCGGCATCGAGGCGACGATGTCCGAGAGCCGCTCGCCTTTGCCGAGCCGCTCGCCGACGGCGCGGTTCCGGCTGTGGCGGCTGAAGCAGGTGACCATGAGATCCCCCACCCCGCTCAGGCCCATGAAGGTCTCACGCTTGCCGCCGAGCGCGGTGCCGAGACGGCCAAGCTCGACGAGCGCGCGCGTGACGAGCGCGGCCTTCGCGTTGTCGCCGAGCCCGAGGCCGTCGCTCACGCCCGCCGCGAGGGCGAAGATGTTTTTCAGCGCGCCGCCGAATTCCACGCCCGCGAGATCGTCGCTCGTGTAGGCGCGGAAAAATGGCGCGGTGAAGGCGCGCTGCAGCTTCTGCGCGATGACGGAATCCGCGCAGCCGAGCACCACGCACGTCGGCATTTTGCGCGCGACCTCCTCCGCGTGGCTCGGCCCGCTCAGGACGGCGAGCGGGTGCTGGGGAAAATGTTCGGCGAGGACTTCGCTCATGCGCAGTCCGCTGCCGCGCTCGACTCCCTTCGTGCAGCTCAGCAGCACCGCGTCGCCGCGCACGCCGCTCGCGGAAAGTCGCGCGGCAACTTCGCGCACGGCTTTCGACGGCGTGACGAGCAGCAGGACATCGCACCTGCGCAGGTCGCCGAGTTCGGCCGTGAGGCGCAACGCTTCCGGCAGCGCGATGCCGGGCAGGCAGATGTTGTTTTCGCGGCGCGTGGCGATCTCGCGCACATGCTTTGCATCGTGGCCCCACATGGTGACGGCGACGCCATTGCTATGCAGCAGCAGCGCAAGCGCGGTGCCCCAACTTCCGGCGCCGATGATGCCGATGTTCGCAAAGCTCACGCCTTTTTCCTCCCGAAGCGATTCTCCGTGCCCGCGCGCAGCCGCGCGATGTTCGAGCGGTGCCGCGCGATGATGAGCAGCCCGGCGACGACGGCGAATCCACACACCGGCCAGCCGTATTTCCAATCCGTGAACTGCATCACAATGGCCACGAGCGGCAGCACGAGCGCCGCGACGATGCTCGCGAGCGAGACGTAGCCGCTCACTTTGAAAATGAGCGTCCACACCGCGAGCGTGATCGCGCTCGGCAGCGGCATGAGCCCGAGGAAAACACCGAGCGAAGTCGCGACGCCTTTCCCGCCTTTGAAACCGAGCCACACGGGGAAACTGTGGCCGATCACGCAGGCCATCGCGCCGGCGATGCCCGTCCACGCAGGGTTTCCGTCGAGGCGCACCGCGAGCCAGCGCGAGAGCCACACGGCGGCCACACCTTTTCCGACATCGAGCACGAAGACCGGCAGGCCGCAGCGCCAGCCGCACACGCGCCACACATTCGTCGCGCCGATGTTGCCGCTGCCGTGCCGGCGGATGTCCACGCCCTTGCATTTCGCGGCGAGAAAGCCGAACGGCACCGAGCCGAGCAGATAGCTGCCGAGGAGACTGAGGACGAGAGCGAGCACGCGCGGATGGGATGTTTCCGCGGGGCAAAGTGTCAAGCGCGCGAGACGGGACGATTCGTGGCCGCGCTGGTCAAAACGCGGGCATTTCTCTCGGGAGAGCCGCGGGACCCCACGCCCCAATCAGCCGGCGCTTTGATCAGCGCTGCTGCCGCCTACTTCACTTTTTCGTAGAAGCGCAGCGCCTCGATCTTGCTGCCAAATTCCTTCAGCGGATACAGCCCCTTCGCGGCGCCCGCGCCGGGGTCGCGCACGAGGTAGTCGTAGCCTTCCTTGCCGGCGATAACGACGAAATGCGTGAGGCCGTTTTGCGTGCGCAACCGGACGATCACCGGATTGTTGCGCAGCAAATTTTCATCAATCAGGCGAAAGCTCGGATCGGCCTCGTACGCTTTGCGCGCGATGTTGCCGGTGACTTCCGCCGCGGCTTCCCATTTCAGCCAGCCCGCGCCCTCGTAGCCGTTCGCATCGGTCACGAGTTTGTTCAGCCGGCCGGGGTCGGTGTCCGCGCCGTAGCTCGCGAGCACCATCGCGGCGGAGGCAACGGCGCAGCCTTCCGCGGCGAGCGATGCGGGCGTGTGGCCGAGATGATCATTGCGCCAGCGATCATCGGCCTGGCGGAAGCTCGGGACGTTCAGTTCGAGACGCGGCTGGAAAAAAAGTCCGCCGCTCGGATCCAGCGGGCCGAGGCGATTCCAGTCGTCCTGCCAGTGCTGCCAGCGGATCCAGCCGAACACGAGGCTGCCGATGACGCTGAGGACGATGAAAAAAATCACGGGTCGCAGCGAGCGGCTGGCGCCGGGATGCGGGAGGGCGAGCGGGTCGTCGGACATGGATGCGGAAAATGGCGGCAGGCGGCCTCCCTCTCAACCCTCAACTCTCAGCACTCAACTTCAGCCGCAGCGGAGCAAAATTTTTCCGCCGCGCTGCGGGCGCTCCGCATGGGCGATGGCGTCGCTGATTTGCTCGAGCGGGTAAATGGCCTCGACCGGCGTCTCGATGATTTTTTTTGCCGCGAGCGCCGAGAGCTCGGCGAGCAGCGCATGGCCCTCCGCGCGCGGGGCAAGTTGAAACCAGCGCGTGATCCAGAAGCCGCGCCACGCGATGTCCTGGAAGATGAGCTGGCCGTTCGGCACTTTCAGCGGCTGCCGCGCCATCGCGCCGTACGTCACGATGCTGCCGCCCTCCGCGAGCGATCCGGCGAGACGCACGGCACTGTCGCCGCCGACGGCGTTCAAGGCGAGGCGGACGGGTGCGCCGCCGGTGGCGGATTTGATTTCCGCGGAAATTTTCTCGCTCTCGACGAGGACGACATCCGCGCCCTCGGCTTTCAATTCGTCCACGAGTTCCGCGCGGCGCACGACATTCACGGTGCGCCAGCCGAAGTGCCGCGCGAGGCGAATCACGCACCGCCCGACGGCGGAATTCGCGGCGTTCTGCGCGACCCAATCACCCGGCTGCAGCGCGACAAAACTGCGGAGCATCATGAGCGCCGTCGCGGGATTGACGCGCAGCATCGCGGCCTGCTCCAGCGGCACGTCCGATCCGATTTTCACCAGCTCATCCGCGCGCGCATTGCCCGCCTCGCGCCAGGTGCCGAAGCGATGCGGCAGCAGCACGATGTCGCCCGGCGCGAAACCGGCGACAGCCGCGCCGCATTCCTCGACGATGCCCACGCCCTCGACGCCGGGCGTGCCGGGCAGTTCGGGACGGATCGGATATTTGCCCTCGAGCACATTGATGTCCGCAGGATTGATCGGCGCAAATTTCACCCGCACGCGCACCTCCCCCGCCGCGGGCGCAGGAAGATCGATGTCCTCCATTTTCACCACGGCCTGCGGCTCCCCGTGCTCGCGAATGATGATGGCGCGGACTTTTGGCATGAGGCTGATGACGATGCCGCGCGGGGAGGATTCGGCAAGACGCGACGCAAAGGATCACGCATCGGAAAAAGCGCGCAGCGCAAAGCAGGCGGGTTTTCCTCGCGCGAGCGAGCGCAGCGAGGGGCGGGATCGTAGGCGCGAGCGGAAGCTCACGTCGCACTCTCGCTCGCGCCCGCGCTGCACCATCCCGCCGCCTCCGCCCAACCTCCCGCGCGAGGTTGAAAAAACCTCGCCTACTTTGCTGCGCCGCCTCGCTGTTTGGCGGGCTCTCCCTGCCGGAAAAAAGGAAGGGCGGGCGAGCTTCCGACTGAAGAAAATGCTCGCCCGCCCTCGGAGGAGGAATTGTCTTCGGCGGCTACGTCGCCGTCGTCGCGGGCTCGGCGGACTTCGCGGGCTTCGCGGCTTTAAAAATAATTCCGTTTTCGTCCACCGTCACCTCGGCGGTGTCGCCCGCCTTGATGGTGCCCTTGAGCATCTCCTCGGCCATCGGATCCTCGAGGTAGCGCTCGACGGCGCGGCGCATCGGGCGCGCGCCGTACGCGGGATCGAATCCCTTCTCGATGAGGAAATCGCGGGCCTTGTCGTCGAGGACAACTTTAATTTGCTTGAGCTTGATGCGCTCGACGAGCTTCGCGATTTCGAGATCCACGATCTGCTGGAGATCTTCCTTCACAAGCTGGTGGAAGACGATCAGGTCGTCGAAACGGTTGATGAACTCCGGCTTCAGCACGCGCTTCGCCTCGCCGAGCACCTTGCCCTTCATGGACTCGTAATTGCCGTCTTCCTTGTCGCCGCCGAAACCGAGCGTGGCCTTCTTCATCTGCTCCGCGCCGATGTTCGTGGTGAGGATGATGATGGTGTTTCTGAAATCAATCTTGCGACCGAGCGAGTCGGTGAGCTTGCCCTCTTCGAGCACTTGCAGGAGGAGGTGCAGCACGTTCGGGTGCGCCTTTTCGATCTCGTCGAAAAGCACGACGGAATACGGGCGGCGGCGGACCTGCTCGGAAAGCTGGCCGCCCTCATCGTGCCCAATGTAGCCGGGAGGCGAACCGACGAGCCGCGAGATGGTGTGCTCCTCGCGGTACTCGGACATGTCGAACTGGATGAGCGCATCGCGCGCGCCGAACATGTATTCGGCGAGTGTTTGCGCGAGATACGTTTTGCCGACGCCGGTCGGGCCGAGGAAAATGAACGACCCAATTGGACGCCGCGGATCCTTCAGGTCGGCGCGCGAACGGCGCAGCGCTTTCGCGACCGCGATCACGGCTTCGTTTTGGCCGACGACTTTGCCGCGCAGCTCGCTCTCCATCCTCAGAAGTTTCTCGGTGTCCTCCTGCTCCATGCGGTGCAGCGGCACGCCGGTCCACTTCGCGACGACGATGCGCATGTCCTCCTCGGTCACGACGATCTCCTTCTCCTCGCGCTTCTTTTCCCAATCTTTCAGCACGGCTTCCTTGCGCTCCTTCGCCTTCTTTTCATCATCGCGCAGGCTCGCGGCTTTTTCGAAGTCCTGCGCTTTGATCGCGCCTTCCTTCTGCGCCTTGATGGCTTCGATTTCCTTGTCAATGTCCTTGATGTCCGGCGGGCGTGTCATCGAGGCGATGCGCGCGCGCGAGCCGGCCTCGTCCATCACGTCAATCGCCTTGTCCGGCAAAAATCTGCCCGTGAGGTAGCGGTCGCTCAGCTCGGCCGCGGCCTTGATGGATTCGTCGGTGATTCGCGCTTTGTGGTGCTGCTCGTATTTGTGGCGGATGCCTTTCAAAATGAGGATCGTGTCCTCGACACTCGGCGCCTCGACTTTCACCTGCTGGAAGCGGCGGTCGAGCGCGGCGTCCTTTTCGATGTACTTGCGGTACTCGTTCAGCGTGGTCGCGCCGACGCACTGGAGTTCGCCACGGCTGAGCGCGGGCTTGATGATGTTGCTCGCATCCATCGCGCCTTCCGCGCTGCCCGCGCCGACGATGGTGTGCAGTTCGTCAATGAAAAGGATCACGTTTTTCGTCCGGCGGATTTCGTCCATGACCGCCTTGATGCGCTCCTCGAACTGACCGCGATATTTCGTCCCCGCGACCATGAGCGCGAGATCGAGCGTGATCACACGCTTGTCGCGCAGCAGTTCCGGCACGTTGCCCGCGGCGATTTCCTGCGCGAGCCCCTCGACAATCGCCGTCTTGCCGACACCCGCCTCGCCGATGAGCACGGGATTGTTCTTCGTGCGACGGCAGAGGATCTGGATGACGCGCTCGATTTCATTCACCCGGCCGATGACCGGATCCATGTCGCCCTTGCGCGCGAGTTCCGTGAGGTCGCGGCCAAAGGCGCGCAGCGCGGGCGTCTTGCCGTCCTTCTTGGATTGCGGCTGCTCCTGCGGCGAATCCTGCTCGCCCTCCGGCGGCGTGAAATTCGGATCGAGTTCCTTCAAAATTTCATTCCGCGTGCGCTCGATGTCCACTTCGAGATTCTTCAGCACGCGCGCGGCGACACCTTCGCCTTCGCGCAAAAGCCCGAGCAAAATGTGCTCGGTGCCGACGTAGCTGTGATTGAGCGCCTTCGCCTCCTTGCCCGCGAGCGCGAGCACCTTCTTCACGCGCGGCGTGTACGGAATGTTGCCGACCATTTTCTGATCCGGACCGCTGCCGACCTGCTTCTCGACTTCCATGCGGACGGTCTCGAGATCGAGGCCCATTTTCTGCAATACATTCACGGCCACTCCCTGGCCGAGTTTGATGAGGCCGAGCAGGAGATGCTCGGTGCCAACGTAGTTATGGTTGAACCGGTCGGCTTCCTTGCGGGCGAGTGCGAGGACCTGCTGCGCGCGGGGCGTGAAGTTATTCATCATGGTTTGGTGAGCTAACCCCGTGCCTCGCCACCGGTGCTCCGCACTTCGCGAGAGCTCGAGCGCTGCAACAGGGATGC
>JBBQJR010000109.1:0-8990 GCA_038326125.1 Chthoniobacterales bacterium | reverse complement strand
TTGCAGGTTCCAGAAGACGAAGTGCTGCGGGTATGGCGTCCACGTTTCGTCCGGCTCATCGTCGGATGCCGCTCCCGGCGGCGAGACGACCCACACGGTCGCCATCTTCAGCTCGTCGTATTGCGTGTCTCCCGCGTCGAGCAGCGTCCCATACATGAGCGCGAGGCTTTGCTCCTCGGGCGGCTGATACTTCGACACGGCCCGCAGCTTGGCGCGGCCGCCCGTGGAGCGGAGGGCATCGTTGAGGAAGACAGTCGAGATGGATTCGGTCTGCGCGTCCACCAGCGGATCGTGAACGTCGATTTGCAGTCGCGTGCCGATGCGCGCCTTGGAAAGCACCACGTCCATTGCGCGGATTTCGCGCGTGCGATTTTCATCGAACTCGCCTTCGAGCGCACCGGGTTTGGTTACGTCTCCGCCCTTTGCCGCTGCCTTCACACCGAGCTTCTCGAAAAACTTGGGGTAGCCTTCGGCAGCCGACGCAATGAGCTGCCCGGAAGCCGACGCGCTCAAGCTTTCCGACGCGAGTGGATTGCGCCAGCCGCCGAGCACGAGATGCGGCGTGGGGTCGTCGGTGAGCGCAACGTCGTGAGGCTTCGTGTCTTCGTCGGGTGGCGTGCCTTCGGGCCAGTCGGCAGGCATCGTGATGTAGGCGTCGCGCCCATTCACAAAGCCGGGCCTGATGAATCCATGCCACTCGCCGGTGCCATCTTCCTTCCATTCCCAGCGTGGGTCGATGAACCACGGATGCCGCCAAAGAGTGCTCACGTCTCCCGAGACGACCACGCCGTTTGGCTGATAGTTCGTGTCGACACGAACTCCGCGCATTGCCCGCGCCCGCTTCACCTGCGCGACGAGTTTGTTCCAGGCATCGGCGGCGATCATTGCCAGAAGAAGTGGCGCGTGGCGGTCTTGCGGTCGGTGCCGAGTGCCGCGCGGTGTTGCAGATCGAAGAACGTGATCTGGTAGAGGTCGAGTTTCCCGTCGTCGCGCTCGCGCAACATCGCGAGCGGGTAGCGAGTGCGGCGGCCGGGCAACGCCACCGAGCCGGTGCTGCCGGCATGGCCTTCGCCCGCCTCGCCATCGTCGGTGCTGGGATTGGCGACTTGCACGACCTCGACTTTCTCGATCGACCAATCTTTCTCGCGGCACGTCACCTCGATGCAGATGTAGCCGCGGCCCTCGTCGTCGAGCATCGGCTGGCCGAACTTGAGCACCGGCGGCGCATCGCCGTCTTTGCCTGCGAGCGGCACATCATCAATCGTCGCGTCCACGCGGTTCACGGTGCCGGGCCGGATTGATGCCGCCTCGTTGCCGACGAGCGAAACTTGGAACGGATGCACGAACTCCGCGCCGTCGCCGTCGAAAGTGATGATCGTTCCGTCCGGCATTTCACGCAGCCGCACGCCATTGCCCGCGATGAGGCGGTTCGCGCGCCCCGCTGCGCAGAGCTGATTCCACAGGACTGCGGTAATCGGCTGTCCGCGCTTCACGAAGGGCAGGTCCATCATTCGCTGCCACCCTCCAGTTGCGCCTGGCCATAGACGTCTTTGATCCAGCCGTTCGGCCCGGAGAGCATGTATTCTTCCGTGATCTCGACGGCGTTGCCCTTGCGCTTGATCTTCGGTGCCATCTTCAGCCAGGTCCGCTTCTTCGCCGCGCCGGGAATCTTGAACTGCTCAATGCCGGGCGGCTTGTCCACGATTGTGCCGATGCCACGGAGGATCGAAGACGGAATCGTTTTCGCGGCGTAGGTCTTGCGGAACACCGCACCGACCACGAGCCAGTTATCGACGCCGAACAGCGGGTTCTTCTTCGGCTTTTTGCCGCTGCCGCTGAGCGCCGTCTGCTGTCCGCTCGACTCCGGCAATGTCTCCGCGAACTGCTCCTTCGCCGCGTCCCAGGCGTAGCGCGTTTTGAGCGTGTCGAAGAACGGGTGCGTCTGGATCGGGTCTTCGGCCATCGAGGTATCCAGCTCGAACGTCACCTGGTCATCGCTCGGCGCTTCGTTCGAGATGCCCTCGTAATGCAGCGTGACCTTGAATCCGCCGTCGTCCTCCTGCGTGAACGAGCGCGAGCGATACGGAATGCCGACGCCGAGATTCGGCAGCACGGTGAGCGCCTCCGCGAGCGTTTCGACGTAGAGCGGCACCTCGATGGTGGCGACGCCCGTTTCGGAAATGCCGCCGCTGATGCCGGTCGTGGGAAGCGGGTTCGCGCTCATGCGAAGACGGGGCTGAGTGTGGCGTTGCTCGCGGTGGGTTTGTTCTCGATGGCGCGTTTCACGTCACGGAGCAGGCCGCTCTGGGTGGTCAGCTCGCGTGTCTGGCGCTGCTGCTCGCGGAGCATGGGATCGCCGTTGCTGTATGCCGCACCACCGCCGCCGATGCGCTGGATCGCCGACACCGCGTTCTTCACGGTCTTCTGCGGCTTGTCCTCCTCGGCGTCGTCGAGATTGAGCTGAGCACCGGTCGGCTTTTTCGGCTCCACGTCCGCGCGTGCCTGCGCGGAGACTTTCTGCACGCGGTCCATGACGCCGCCGATGCTGTCGCTGAGCTGGGTTTCCCAATCGCTCGTGTCGATGAGCCCACTGCCCTTGGTGAAGCCGTCCGAGAGCGCCGTGCCGATGTTCTCGAACGTCTCGCGCATCCGGTTGCCGGCTTTGTCGAAGGCTGGGGTGAGCAGGTCGGCGCTCGCCTGCTTGTTCTCGTTGCTGGCCGCTCGCACACCGTCCGCCCACGACTGCACTTCTTTTGCGCCCTCGCCGATTTCGTCGCCGATGAGCGGAATGCCCGAGAGCCAGTCGAGAAGCTTCGCGATGCCATCAAGCAGGAACGCGATGAAACCTTGGGCGATGCCCATGATCGCTTTTCCCATGCCGATCCAGAAATCGGCTGTGGTCACGATCTGGAAAAGCGTAATGGCGTTCTTCACCGCCTCGACGAGCGCCTGCCAGAGCGCCTGCGCGACCGCCATGAGTGCGCCCGCAAGAAAGTTCACCGCGTTGGCGAACGCGATCTTGGCCGACGTGAAGAGGATGTCGCCGACCTTCCCATCCGCGAACGCCTGCACGATGAAGGCCACGGCTTCACCGGCTTTCTGTCCCCAGCTCGCAAGGTCGAGCGACGCGAACTTATCGAGCAGCGGCTTGAGCACCGGAGCGACTTTTTCAGCCACGCCGACCCAGAACCCGCGCACCTTCATGCCCGTCAGTGCGAGCTTGTCGCCGACGTCATCGAAGAGCGCGGCATCCTTCGCTAGGATCTGAGCCTGCGAGCCGACCTGAGCCGCCGCCTCACCGAAACCGTCCGAAGAAAACAGGGAGAGCAGTTCCGCGCCGCTGCGCCCGAAAATCTCCATCGAGGCCGCGGCCTTCTGCGATGGGTCCTGGATCGTGTTGATGGCCGAGCCCAACGCCCGGAACTGCTCTGCGGGTGTCTTCTTCTTCAGCTCTTCGAGATTGATCCCGAGCTTCTTGATCGTCTCGTCCGCCGAGCCGCCTTGCAGCGTCTTCGCCATCTTGCCGAACACAGGCCCGATGTCCTCGGCCGATTTCCCGGCATTCGCGAACTCCTGCTGCAACACGACGAGATCGCCCACGGCCACGCCGGTATTGGCCGAGAGATCGTTGAGCTGTCCGCCGACATCGAGCGCTTGCTTGAAATGATCGAAGCCCGCCGTCACCACACCGGCTACTGCTCGGATGACGATGAACGCCGCAGCGAACTTCGCGATGCGCGATTGCAGCGCCAGCATCTTGCCGTTGATGCGCGCCAGCGCGCTGCTCAGGCGGCTGTCATCAGCATCGAATACGGCGGTGGCTTTGGGCATTGGAGAGTGGTTGCGGGAGCCGGACTCGAACCGACGACCTCCAGCGCATGAAGCTGGCGAGCTGCCGCTGCTCTATCCCGCAATGTGCGCGGGCCGGTTACTTCCAGCCCGCTTGCCGGAGAGCGCGTGTCAAAAGGAACTCCGCCCGTCGCTGCATCTTCTTTCCCTGAATGTTGATGGCCGACTGGATGCGGCGGTCGTAGCTCTCGACGCTGGTCACGTATTTCACCGCGTTGGTCAGGATGATGCGGAAGACGCGGAAGGTGTTGAGCACCGCGGCTGAGCTGTTTTTTGAACCGTGCCGTGCGACCCATGCGGGCAGTTTCACTCCGAGTTTCTGGGAGCCTGCATTCCAGCCGGCAGCAAGTTCACCGACACGCGCGAGCAACTGACGTTTCAGTGCCCGCAGGGCTGCTGCATCCACGGGATATGGGTGCTTGAGGCTGCGCGGGTTGATGCGGCCGGTGCGTGGATCGCGCAGGCGTTTGTGGATCTCCGCCGGGTCGTCGAGCGCCACGCCTTTGCGGCGTGCTGCTGCGATCATCACGCGGGCGAGGTCGGCGATGATGGCACCTTCGCCCGCCTTCTTCGCGGCGCTGCCCCGCTTGCCTTTCGATGCCGGCGGGGTGATGGCGACGACCTCTTTCACGAATCCGCGCGCAGCTTCCTCCGCAAGCTCGCGCCGGGACTTCTTCACAGGCGGCGCGAGCGCTTTGATGCCGCGCTGGATCGGCTTCAGATCAAAACGAATTCGTGTGTTCATTTGGTCGCCAGTCCGTGAGCAGCGTTTCGAGCTGAGTGTTCGCGGGCGGTGCGACCGGCACCGTCCACACGTCATGCGCCCGCAGCGCGCAGTGCTGGTATTGCAGGAGCCGCGCGAGTGGCAGCTCCCAGAAGATGAAGTGCTCCGACCATCCCGTTTCCCGCGCCAGTGTGAAGACGAAGCTCGCCGTCCACACCGGCTCGATCAGTTTGGGGGCGGAGTCGGCTCCTTTTTGCTGCCGCTGGGGCGCGTGATGACTTCGATCTGCGCGGCCTCGATGGCGGTGAGGTTGTTCTCGAGCTGCTGCATTGCCGTGAACATCGCGGTCACCGGCAGCTCCAACTCGAAGGGCAGCAGGTATTCATCCTCGAAAGCCTGGCGATCCTCGCGCGCCAGTTTCACCGCCTTCTTCACCGCGTCGAGCGGCTGCGATTGGATGAACAGGAACGTGGTGAGCTGCCGCTGCTTGTCGTCGGCGGAAAGTGCTTCGACCTGCTCCTTGTCACCGCCCACGACCATCGTGAGGCCGAGCGCCCGGCAGATCGTGAGTGTTCCCGCTGAGAATGGCCGCAGCGTGATGCCGCCGGCTTCGGGCGCAGGCGCGATGAATGTTTCGATCTTGGTTTCCGTGCGTTCGTCTGTAGTCATTTTTCGAGAGCGGTGAGGAGTTCCTGGCGGCGTTCCGGCGTGGCATCGAAAGGCACGAGTGCGAACCGGCGGCCCTTGCGGATCAGCGCCACGGGAGCAAGTCGCCCGACCTCCGCCGCGAGCAGGCCCGCGTTGCGGAAGGCGGTGGTGATGTAGGCGAACGGATGCTCGTTGTTCTGCGTGGCCCACACCGGATCGTGCCACGCCTCGATGAGTTTCCGCGCATCGTGTTGGCCGCAGATGCTCTTGGCCTTGAGCGTCCACGTCACCAGTCGGCGCTCGACGTTCTCGACCAGCTCGCGCGTTTCGAGATACGGGCAGTCGTCATCGAGCGGGATGCCGATGGCCGTGAGAGCGGCCACGAGCCGCAGGAGGTTGAGCGCGTCCGCGTCGGTCTTCACCTCGGCGCGCAGGATGCAGAGTTGGTCGCCTTTTTTCATAAATCAGTTCACGGCCTCGGCCGTCGGATAGTGTTTGAAGCTGTATTCCCAGCCGTCGAAGTCCTCGTTGTTCTCGCTCTGCTTCACGTTGGTGATGACGGTCACGCCGCCATTCGGCAGGCCGCTCACGCCGGGATCGCCGACACCAGGCACGACGGCTAGTGCGCCGTGTCCTTTGACTGAGCCTTCGGTCATTTTCCGATACGGCTTCACGCGGGCGATTTCGCCGTTGCTGCCGGGGAGTTCTTTGACCTGCACGCTGTCGTCGGTTTCCACCGAATCAATGAGCGTGCCGGCGTGGCGGCTGATGCCGAATTTTACGTCGTTGGCGGGCATGACCTTGGATTCGTGTCAACGCTCACACCGGGCCGAAGCCGAACCGATACTTCAGCTTCGTGGCGAAACGAGCGTCGCCCGCGGTGGGCTCGGTGCCGAGCGGGGCGTAGCCATAGATGTGCAGCCGACCAGTGGCGTTGAGCGCGGCGATCACCTGCGCACGGTTCGCCAGCGCGGTTCGCACTGCCTCCACGCGATCCCCGTGCGCCGCGGCTGTCGTATCGTGTGCCTCGCTCTCGATGATGACGTCGACCTCGCCCCGAAATGCCGAATCAGATCCCGCGAGCGGTTGCGATGTCGTGCTGACCGTGAGTGCCGGGAGCTTGTGCTCCGCGTTGTCCTGGCCGGTGCAGGCGTTGATGGCCGCGAGCGCCGGAACCGTTTTGAGATGTGCGAGAAGAATCTCGTCGAGAACGTGATCGAGCATGGCGTTATTCCTCCGGCTCGACGACGAGCACGATCATCGGAAACTGCGGATGATCCGAAACGCGAGTGATCCTGTATCCCGCGCCCTGAAACTCGACCCGCTCGCCGAGCTTTGGCCGGTCCACCCCAAGTTCCGACCGCAGCACCTTCATCGTGCAATCGCCCTTCGCCTCGAATCCGCCCAGGCCGAGATCGTGACTCAGCGGATTATCGGAAACGAGCGCGTGAAGCGTTCGCCCCTTCCAGACAATTTCCTCGCCCGTGGCGGCGAGAACCTCGGCGAGCGCAGCGGCTTTTTCATCGTGCAGTGACATGCCGACGCGGCAGTGTCAAAGGAGCTACGCATGAGCGACTCACCCGAAACCTGCTGCGGCTGTCACGCCGACGAGAGGCGCGCTGCAACCGATCCCGCCTATCGGCGTGCACTGTGGATCGTTGTCCTGCTCAACCTCGGCTTCGGGCTCGTCGAGATAGTCGGCGGATTCTTGGCGCGCAGTCAGGCGCTCAAGGCGGACGCGCTCGATTTCCTCGGCGACGGCTCGATCACGCTAGTCGGATTGTTTGCTCTGGGTTGGGCCGAGCACACCCGTGCGCGGGTAGCCCTGACGCAAGGATGTTTCCTGGCTACACTTGGCCTCGGGGTTATCGGTGCCGCGATCTGGCGTGCGGTGAATGCCGTGCCGCCGGAAGCCGACATCATGGGTGGGCTGGGTGTAGCGGGACTCATCGTGAATGTCAGCGCCGCGCTCGCGCTGATGCGTTTCCGAGAAGGCGGCGATGCAAACGCCCGAGCAATCTGGCTGTTCAGCCGCAACGACGCGCTGGCGAATATCGCCGTCATCATCGCCGCCGGGCTCGTTGCTTGGTCGAGAAGCGCGTGGCCCGATCTGGTCGTCGCCGCTGTCATTGCCCTCCTTTTCCTACATTCCGCTTGGGAGATTATCCGCGATGCGCTCGCCGAAATGCGCGAACGGCGGACTGCGTAGAGCGAAAAGCCCCGCTGCCGTTTCCAGCAGCGGGGCTTGCAGCAACCCACCGAAGTTTGTTCGCCGTGCTTACGGCTTCACGATGCGCGTGATGCCGCCGGCGATGGCCTGCTTCCAGCCGTAGAGGCACTCGACGGTGACAAAGATGCGGTTGCTCTGCGTCTCGGTGTAGCGCAGGTAGCCGAAGGTCAGGCCGGTTTCGGGGTCGGTGACGGCACCGGCCTCGTCGTATTCGGCGACAGGTTCGAGGTAGCGCATGGCGACCGCGAGGCCGCTCGGGTGCGCTGCGAAACCGACGAGCTTCTCGCCGTTCTCTGGCAGAATGACCGTCTCGAAGATGTCGAATCCACCCAGTCGGCGGATTTGCGCCTCGACCACGCCGGGCTGCGCGATGGGCATCATGAAGCTCTTGGCCACGATGTCGTCGCCGAGGAGCTGCGTGAAATACGCGCCGTCGAGGACGAGCGAGCGGTCGGTCACCGGCATCTTGGCCGTGCTGCACGCTTCGCGCACCGCGAGCACCTTCTTGTAGTTGAAGTTCGCGGCAAGGATCGGGTCGAGGGCCGGTGCGCCGTAGGGATCGGCGGTGATGGCCGAGAAGATGTCCTGGAGCACGTCGGTCGCGAGTTGTTTCACCGCGCTGGAGACGAGCGTTTCGAGCACATTGAGCGCCGTCTCGCTCGCCTCGCGGGCGGTGACGTGGACGGTCTTGAACTTGTGCTTATTGAGCTGCACCGGAATGACGCTCACGGTGGAGTCGGCGTTCGCGGTGTAGCTGCCCGCGAACTCGCTGGAAGCCGACGGCGCACCCACGACGGGCACGCGCACGGTGTCGAGCTTGTCGGCAGGCTCCGGCGAAAAGTTTGTGGAGAAGGCGCGCAGAGGAAGCAGTCCGGCCATCCACGGCTGGAGCGCGTTCTGCGCGACCTTGATGTCTTTGACGTTGGTGATGGTGTTGGGCATTGGAGTGGGCGGTTACTGAGCGTTGAGGATGAGCGTGCGTTGTTCGGGGGAGAGGGAGCGCCAGAACTTGGTCTGTTCCTTCGGGTCGGTGATGGCCTTGAACTTGGTGACGAGTTCGCTGGCTTTGGTGTCGCCGCGAGACGTGACAGGAAGAGGCTGTGGGCTGGCGGCGCCATAGCGTTCGGCGGCGATGCGCTCGGCGGTCTTGGCCTCGGCTTTGAGCTTCTCGACCTCGACGGTGAGGGCGGTGAGCTGCTCCTTCGCCTCGGTGAGTTCGTCTGCGGTGGTGGCTGCGGAAGTGAGCGATTGCTTCGCCGTGGAGAGATCGTGCGCAAGCTGGTCGCGCTGCTCGGTCAGTTCGCCGCTGGCGAGAGTGAGCGTTTCCTTCTCCTTGGTGAGTGCGACGATCTGCGCCTTGAGATCGTCGGATTGTTTGGCCGCTTCGCTCAGGAGTGTGGAGCCGGCATTGGCGTCCATTTCAAGGTGCTTCACCCGAGCGAGGGCGTCTTCGAGTTGTTCGTCGATGGTTTTCATCAGTGCTCGTCTTTGGGTGTCAACTCGCCGGCTGCTTTACGTGGCGCTCGCGGAGCTTCATCA